>JACRCT010000192.1 GCA_016218885.1 Deltaproteobacteria bacterium
GAGCGGCCCGGGCCTCGGTCGGGGTCTGGGAAGGGTCCTCGCCCAGCAGGTCGGAGTCGATCCAGAAGGGGATGGCCACGTTTTGCAGGACCACCACCACCTGGCTCTCGCCGGTGTCCATGGAGGAGACCGAGTCGGAAGAGGCGAGCAGCGTGAACGGCCCCTCCCCGGACCTCGAGCTCTGGACCTTCACCTCCGGCTTGCCCGAGCCGAACAGCGAGGAGGCCAGGTTGCTGGCGAAGCCCTGCAGCCGCTCGGCATCGGCGTGAAGGAGAAGAGAGCGCAGGGCGCCTTCCTGGACACCTTCCGCTCTCAGCTCGACCTGGGCGCGCGCCGGGCCGAACTCCGCGAGCTGGATCTTCCAGGTCTCGAGGACCTGCCCCCGCGCCTCCTTGCGGTCGGGCGTGAAGCTCAGCGCCCTGGTCGCGGGATCGATCACCAGGGCGGGGCGGCCATACAGCCCGGCCGGCAGCTGCCCGGCGGGGTAAGCCTCGGCCGTCGCGTCGATCCACAGCGAGGGCTGCCTGGCGTCGCCAGGGACGAGGACGATCATGTGGTCGAAGGCGCTGATGCCGGGCAAGTCGGCGTGCGCCGGCACCCCATCGGTCTTCACCAGCACCGGCAGAGCCTTCACCCCCAGCGCCTCGAGAGCGGAGATCAGCAGGACCGAGAGGTCCTTGCAGTCGCCGTAGCCGCGCTGGAGCACCTCCCGCGAAGGCGTTGGCTTGAGCGCGCCCTCACCCAGCTGCAGGGCCGCATAGCGAGCCTTCCCATTGACCCATCGCAGCGCCGCCTGCGCCTTCTCGACGCGGGTCTGGAGCCCCGCCGCCGACTTCAGCAGATCGCCGGCCTCGATGCCGGCCCGGCGCAGCTCGGCGATCCAGTCGGAGTAGGCCTTCGCCACCGCGCCCCACGACTGTCCCGTGGACCACTCCAAGCGCGGCCAACGGGTGTAGACGTCGCTGGAGGCGATGGTGAAGGGATTGAAGCTGGGGGGCAGAGCGTCGAGCGAGTACTCGCGCTGACCTGAGCGGGTCGCCCCGGCAGGTGCCTCGACGCCCACGGCGCGCAGCTGGAGCGGCAGGGACTCGGGGTGCCGCAGCGTGAGACGGGTCCGGCGCAGCGGCTCCCGGGTCCACAGCAACCAGTGGTCGGACACTCCGGCGGCGAAGGCGGGCTGGGTATCGCGCCGCTGGATGACGAGCTCGACCACCGAGCCCAGCCTCAGATTGGGGAGCGGAACCTTGAGCAAGCGCGCGTCGGAGACGAAGCGGGCGTCGTCTCCGCCCGCGGCCACTCCCTCCACGATGGTCCTGGGGTCGAGCCACGACTCTGCGCCCTGGTCGGAGACCACGCGCGCCTTGAGAACCGGGCGCTCCTCGTGCCAGCTCGGCCACCCCAGGGCCAGCGACTCGTGCTGTGGATTGATGCGGACGATTCGGTACACGACCCGGGAGACCTCGGCCTTTCGCCCTGCTTCGTCGTACTGGACCGACCGCTCCTCGAGCAGCGTCTCGGTGTCGGCCCAGCGCGGGACGACCCCTCCCGAGGCCTTGGCCAGCTCGGCCGCGGGCAGCGCGAAGGGCTTGGCCTCCCACAAGGCGGCGAGCGCCTTCTCGGCACCGGCCTGCGGCACCCAGGCAGGACCCTCGGCCCCGGTCTGCGGCCCGGCGCCGCCTGCGCCCTGGGACACGCCGGTGCCGGTGCGTGCTGGAGTGGTGGAGCATGCCGGGACCAGCAGGACAGCGCAGACGAAACCGGCACGAAGTAGCGACCTCATCACGACCTCAGCTAGAGCAAGAGGGAAGAACGGCAGATAGAACCACTGGCGCCGGTGGCGCCGCCATCTTCAGTATCCGATCGCGCGTGCCTCGCCGCCGACCGCATCCCGAAGACGCGTCCCGAGCGCCGCCGTTGCAGCGCTTGCTGCTGGACCCGTCCCACACGAGGGCCCATGGAGCACGCCATCGTCGAGGACGGGGGCTCGCGGGTCCTTAGAGTCCTGTCGGACCAAAGAAAGACCGCCCAGCCTTCGGGCGGTTCTTTCATGGAGGCGCCGGGAATCGAAGCAGGCCCCGGCCCTCCCGGAATGCCGAGCCGGGACGGGTGCTTGCCGCCCAAGTGGTCGGAATGGCTCGGGAGCTAATGTTGAGCGGGACGGAGTGGTGTGCCGTGCGGCGGCGCCAGAAGGAACGCCCGCACGGCACGCTGACGGCACCGACCTTGGCCTATTCTGGGATGCTACCCATGAGCCCCTTTGTCGGCACGTCCTTCACACGGTCGAGCACGTGGGGATCCACGCTCCATCGACCTGAGAGACGAAACACTAAGTCCTCGCCTTCTGAGACCACCGAGCCATCGCTGCTCGGGCTCTTCTCTACCTCCTTCCGAATCGCCGTCTCATCACTGTCCCGTTCGCCCTCGTCGGTCTTGGACTCCCCTTCGACCTCGAAGAAGGCTCGAAGCAGCTTGCCCTTCTCGGCCCGCATCCAGCCATACGACCCTGACCGCCTATCGCAGAAGAAGTGCTGTACCGCTGTGTTGAGCGTGCCGCTCCAGCGAGCAAGGATCTCGGGGTCGTCCACAAGGTCTCCGTCAGCGAAGGCCGCCCAACTAGTATCGAGCGCAAGAATCCAGCCATTGATAGGCGGCGAGATGAAGACCTTGTCTCCGCCGTAGGCGCCTTCAACACCGGCGTCCCAATCGACCTCAGCCACGTTCTTGAGCTTCAGAAGTTGAGCAACAATCCTTGCGTCCGTCGTCTTGATGGCGAGCCACTGACTCTTGTAGCCGAACGGCATCTGAGGCGAGCCCCCATCTCCTGCCTCGGGTGCCGCCTGAGCCTGCTGACCACCTGTTTCGCCGAGAATCACCGAGGAATGCATGATCGACCCACCGGGGAGCTTGTTCCCCGTCCTGTCGAACGAGTAGCTGAACAGGTTGGGGCTTCCGCTCACGCTTGGTAGCCAGAACCACAGTGAATAGGCATCTCCCGTGTCTTTGATCATCGCCACCCACGACTTCGTCGTGGGCTTTTGGAGGGTGACGACCTGCTCCTCCGCATTGGCGACTTTGACTATCGAGTAGTCCTCGCTGGCGATCCTCCCCGCAAGGTCCTTCTTGAGAGCCGAGAGCACGTCGGCACGAGCGGAGTCCACCATCTTGCGGTCGAGCGGCGTCACGTCCGAGCCCGACAGGGCGCCGGTGGTGTCCCTCATGGCGCTTGGAACCTGCTTTCTGCGGGCTTTCAGGCCCACAAGGGTAAGAACGACGACTAGTAGGAGACCAAGAAGAATGAGGGAGCCCATGAATACTCCGCCCTTGCGTAGCTCTGGTTTCATCCCGGCGCTCCTCGAAGGACAGCCGAGCCTGCCGTGCGACCTTCGGCCAAGAGGACAGGCGCTCTAAATCGACCAGATCTTGAAGACGAGGGGTACTAAGGACTTGTTGCAACGGCCTGGTGCGACGAGAGCTAACGGGAAGCGCAGACAGCACGCTCCCCTCGGACTACCTCTTCGACGTCCGACGTGCTCGACCACCACCAGCAGCAGCATGGTCAGGGCCAACTTCTTGACCAGGTCGAGCGGGCCGTGCACGCGCGTCTTCTGCACAACGCCCCGAAGCTCCTCAAGGCCGGCAACGCGATCGTGGAGTACCGCCTCGTCCCTTGGGAGGTACCTGCCCCAGTAGCGCGACAGGAGCGCGCGGCCTACGTGGTGGCGCTCTCGGTGTTCGCCTTGCCCGGACGGTCCCGTCTCGCGGTCTCGAGATCGTCGAACAAGGCATCTGGGCAGAGATCGATCCCACCGGGCCAGGCAAGGGTGTGCGTCTCGGGGTCGACCGCTACCTTGGCGAAAAAGTCGGGGTCGTTCCATGCCGCGAACACGCCCTCACCGACAAGCTCCGAGAGGTTTACCTCGCCTTCGGCGCCGTTCTCGAAACGTATCCAGACGCGGAACTCGGAGAGCGGTTTGGCTTCGAGGATGCGGTGCATGGGCAACCTCCTACTTGAGAGGCTCGATGCTTCCAAGGGGCTGCTTGGCGACGGCCTGCCCCCATACCTGCCGCAATTCGGCCTGGTGATAGGTGGCCCACTCGATAACGAGGCCAAGCGCACGTGGGCTGAGCCGGCCAGAGACAACCGAGAGCCCCTCGATGCTCACGAGAACCTCCTCCCCTCCGTACTTCGCGTGAAAGTGTGGAGGAGCATGCTCTCGGAAGAACATGTAGATCGTGATTCCAAAGAACTCGGAGATCTTGGGCATGCCTCAGGTCCTTTCCAAGCGCATGCCCACATCTTTCGCAGGCGGGCAGTCCAAGGGTGCCCTGGTCCTCCCCAGATCCGCGAACCAGATGGTCCGCTTGCCTGGTGCCTGGGAGAACCCCCGATCCTTCAACGGCCGCGCGAGCCCGATGCTCTCCCAGTTCGCGTGGTAGTAGACGGCCGCGAAGCAGCCGTGCCCGAAGCGCACGAGGAGGTTCTCGAGGAGGTAGCGGACGACCTCGAAGACCTGCTCCGAGCGCAAGGTGGGCGCCACCTCGATCAGCTCGACGTAGAGCAGATCGCCGCCGGGGAAGGCGAAGTCCAGCTCCTCGCGGGGATGCTCGCCGCTCTCCTCATCGCCTGGGTCCAACAGCGCCTCGCCCACGTCGCAGAGGTCTTGGCTGAGGTCGTCGAGGCAGGAGAGCGCCGTCCCGAAGCCGTGGTCAGCGTAGGCCGCCAACGCGAGCACCTGGAACCCGACCGAGGCCACCAGATCCTTCTCGGTGGGCTCGAAGTCCCCCTCGTGGCCAGGAGGGCGCCGGGGGGCGCAAGCCGATCCGCTTCGGCGAAGACCGCCCGCTTCACCGCGAGGTCTTCCACCACGCACTCCTGCATCAGCACCACGCCCGCGAGAGCCGCGGCAAGGTCTTCGGTGGAGCGCAACGCCGCCAGCCCGACCTCCGCCGCGGCGGCGTCCGCGAGGCCGTGGACAACGAGGAACCGAGCGAAGCCGGCCGCGCGGTCCACCGCCGCGGCGGCGCGTCCGCCCTCGGAGTCGTAGAGCCGCACCTCGCGCCCGTGGGCGGCGAAAAGGCCGGCCCAACTGGCCCCTGTCAGCCCGGCTCCGACCACGGCCACCGGTCCCGGCACGCCCTCTCTCACCGACATGTGCCCTCCTCAGCCCGCCGTCCGCAGTGACGGCGCCGCCCGCGCGGCGCCCGCGTCATTCTACCAGCGGGATCGCGTTGGGCGGGCGGACCTCCTACTCCTTGGCATACCCCACGGCGCGCAGGCTCTCGGCGATCTCGTCGAGGATGGTGGGGTCGTCGATGGTGGAGGGCGTGGTGTAGGCTTCGCTGTCGGCTATCTTGCGCATGGTGCCGCGCAAGATCTTGCC
>JACRCT010000188.1 GCA_016218885.1 Deltaproteobacteria bacterium
GATCCGCAACGTGATCGGCGTGGCGCTCAAGCACACCGACCTCGCCGTGCAGGGCGTGATGATGCGCAAGTACGGCCAGGAGATCATCAAGGCCACCGCCGGCAAGAAGATCCACGGCACCGGCGCGATCCCCGGAGGCATCAACAAGCACCTCACGGTGGCCGAGCGCGACGGGTTCCTCAAGGACCTGGATCAGATGACGAAGTGGGCCCAGGCCGCGCTGGACCTGTGCAAGAGGTACACGCAGGAGCACGTCAAGGAGCTCGCGCCCTTCGGGACGTTCAACTCCAGCCACCTGTCGATCGTCCGCAAGGACGGCGCGATGGACCTGTACGACGGCAACCTGCGCGCGGTGGACGAGAACGGCCAGAAGCTGATCGATCAGGTCGCGCCCAAGGACTACCACCTCCCGGGCTGCCCGCCCCCGGCGGACGCGATCTGGGAGGCCCTGGTGGCGCTCCTGAACAACAAGCCCATCAACCTCCCCTACGAGCTGCTCAAGTACGACTGAGCCCGAGGCCTCGACCATGACGACGACCAACAGCAAGCGCGTGGTGATCGAGCCGGTGACCCGTGTCGAGGGCCACGGCAAGGTCACGCTCCACCTGGACGAGAACAACAAGATCAAGGAGGCCCGGCTCCACATCGTGGAGTTCCGCGGCTTCGAGCGCTTCATCCAGAGCCGGCCCTTCTGGGAGGTTCCGGTCCTGGTGCAGCGGCTGTGCGGCATCTGCCCGGTCAGCCACCATCTGGCGGCCGCCAAGGCGATGGACATGGTGGTGGGCGTGGAGAAGCTCACCCCCACCGGCGAGAAGATGCGCCGGCTGATGCACTACGGGCAGATGTTCCAGAGCCATGCCCTGCACTTCTTCCACCTGGTCTCGCCGGACCTGCTCTTCGGCTTCGACGCCGATCCCAAGATCCGCAACGTGATCGGCGTGGCGCTCAAGCACACCGACCTCGCCGTGCAGGGCGTGATGATGCGCAAGTACGGCCAGGAGATCATCAAGGCCACCGCCGGCAAGAAGATCCACGGCACCGGCGCGGTGCCGGGCGGCATCAACAAGCACCTCACGGTGGCCGAGCGCGACGGGTTCCTCAAGGACCTGGACCAGATGACCAAGTGGTCGATGGCGGCGCTCGACCTGTGCAAGAAGTACACGCAGGAGCACGTCAAGGAGCTCGCGCCCTTCGGGACGTTCAACTCCAGCCACCTGTCGATCGTCCGCAAGGACGGCGCGATGGACCTGTACGACGGCAACCTGCGGGCCATCGACGAGAACGGCCAGAAGCTCATCGACCAGGTGGCGCCCAAGGACTACCACCTCCACATCAAGGAGGAGGTGCGCGACTGGTCGTACATGAAGTTCCCGTTCCTGACCAAGCTGGGCCCGGAGAAGGGCTGGTACCGGGTGGGCCCCCTGGCGCGCCTGAACACCTGCGACTTCATCGACACCCCGCTGGCGGAGAAGGAGCGCAAGGAGTTCATGCAGCTGGGCGCCGGCAAGCCGGTGCAGCTGACCATGGCCTACCACTGGGCGCGCATGATCGAGCTGGTGCACTCCATCGAGAAGATCAAGGAGCTGCTCCACGACCAGGACCTGCAGTCGGGCGAGCTTTTGGCCAAGGGCCAGTTCACGGGCGAGGGCGTGGGCATCATCGAGGCGCCGCGCGGCACGCTCTTCCACCACTACCGCGTGAACGAGCAGGACCAGGTGACGATGGCCAACCTCATCGTCTCCACCACCAACAACAACGAGCCGATGAACCGCGCGGTGCAGAAGGTGGCCGAGCAGTTCTTCGACGGCCGCGAGGTGACCGAGGGCCTGCTCAACCGCATCGAGGTCGCCATCCGCGCCTACGACCCCTGTCTGTCCTGCGCGACGCACGCCATGGGCCGCATGCCCCTGTCGGTCAAGATGTTCGACGCCTCGGGCCTGCAGGTCGATGAGCTGGTCAGGGACGGCGCGTGACGAAGGTGCTCCTCTTGGGCATCGGCAACCCGGGTCGCCGCGACGACGGCCTGGGGCCCGCCCTGGCGGAGCAGGTGGAGAAGCTGGACATCCCCGGCGTCACCGTCGACGCCGACTACCAGCTGACCATCGAGGACTCGGCCGCCGCGGCGGAGCACGACGTGCTCGTGATCGCCGACGCGGCGGCTGCAGGCCCGGAGCCTTACAGCTTCCAGCCGCTGGAGCCCACCGAGCACCTCGAGTTCAGCAGCCACTCGGTCGAGCCAGGTGGCGTGCTGGGGCTTGCGCAAAGCGTGTTCGGCAAGAAGCCCGAGGCCTGGGTGCTGGGGATCCGCGGGTATGAGTTCGGAGAGCTCGCCGAGGGGCTGAGCGATCAGGCCCGAGCGAACCTCCAGAGCGCCCTCGCGTTCATCGAGGGCTGGCTGCGCAGCCGCCCGTCGACGCTGTTCTGAGCGCCAGTAGGCACCTGAGCCCTGCGTGTACCGGGCGGTCGCGTCGGTGTCGGAGTGGCCGAGCTTTGTCGCGGTCAGCTTCTGCGATGCGCCCGCGAGGGCGTAGGAGCAGCCGGACGTGTGGCGAGCCCCATGATTGGAGATGCGGCGGATGCCGGCCTCGACGAGGGCGGCGGGCATGAAGTGGGCCGCACCCTCCTGTCCTTCCGCGAAGCCTGCGACCATCTACCCAGGCACAGGTCTCGCGGCCGCTGCGCGCTGAACGTGCACCTTCAACTTCAGCTTGAGTTGGTCGAGTATCGCCTGAAGCGCGAGCTCAACCATCTGCTCCTGGTGGTAGCCGAGGATTCGAGCGAACTTCGCGGCTCGGTCTGGGCTGAGGCTGCGTCGGCCTTGCTCAATCTCCCAAAGATGGGTCCGGCTCACGCCCAGCTTCTCCCCCATCTCGGCTAGAGACCACCCTTCGCCCTTGCGGATGGCCGCCAGGAATTCGCCCAATGTCAGGGGACCGCCAGTCGACCGCTCGAGGGCCTTCAGCGCGCTTCGTCCTCTAGTAGTCATGTTTGTTGACCTCCAGAATCAGCACGATCTCCACTTCGCCGGTCTGCGTGATTCGATAGAAGGCACGGTAGCTCCGGCTCAGCCTTATGGACCTCTGCCCAGCACGGTCGCCATGAAGCGGCTCATCGTGGTAGCCCTTCACTGCTCGTGTCTCGCGAAGCCCAACCTTCAGGATGAGTGCGACCCAAGCCTTGAGCTTAGAAGCGACGTACCCCGGGACGCGCTCGAGGTCTTTCTCGGCCTGCTTGGCAAGGAGAACCTCGAGCCTCATGGATTGACTGTACCCACTTTATGGGTACAGTCAATCGGCAGCACGTTCTCCTTCCAAAGCACCCTCTACTCGTGGGAGACGAAGGCGAGCAGGCGGCTACCGAGCACCTCGCACAGCTCGGCTTCGAGCTGGTCTAGAGGAGAGTCACACCCTCCGCCTTGAATTCGAATGCCGCCATCGAGAACGTCCTCGCGTGGCTCGATCGATGATGACGCGACAGCCGACGCGTGCGCTGTTATTCGTGAAGCTCATGAACCGTCGCCTTTCCATCGCCGTCCGCGGCATCGTTCAAGGAGTTGGCTTCCGCCCCTTCGTCTACCGCACCGCAGTCGAGCTTGGCCTCGCCGGCTGGGTCCTCAACCGCAGCGACGGCGTGCGCATCGAGGTGCAGGGGGCAACAGAGCAGGTCGAGCGCTTCGTGGAGCTGCTGCGCACCGCCGCGCCGTCGCAGGCGGTCATCGAGGACGTGTCCGTCGGGGAGATCCCACTCGTGCAGGGTGCGGGGCCCTTCGAGATCCTCGCCAGCGACGCCAACGCCAAGCCCCGCCCCACCGTCCCCGCCGACCTCGGCACCTGCCCCGATTGCTTGGAGGAGATCGCCAGCCCCCACGAGCGGCGCCACGGCTACCCGTTCACCAATTGCACGAACTGCGGCCCGCGATACTCCATCATCGAGTCGCTGCCCTACGATCGCCCGCGCACCTCGATGAAGTCCTTCGCCTTCTGCCCCGACTGCGAAGCGGAATACCGCAACCCCCTCGATCGACGCTTCCACGCGCAGCCCGTGGCCTGCCCGCGCTGCGGTCCGCGGCTGCAGCTCCTCGACGAGAAGGGCGCGGTGCTGTCTGAGGGGCCCGCCGCGCTGGAAGACGCGGTCGCCGTCATTCAGGCCCAGAGGATCTTGGCGCTCAAGGGCCTGGGCGGTTTCCAGCTCATCGCCGACGCCATCCGGGTCGAGGCGGTCCAGGCGCTGCGCGCGCGCAAGCATCGGGAGGCCAAGCCCTTCGCGGTGATGTTCCCCAGCATCGAGCTGCTGCGCGAGCACGCCGTTGTCTCGGCCGAAGAGGCGCGCCTGCTCGCTTCGCCCCAGGCGCCGATCGTGCTCGTGCGGCGCCGGGAAGGCTCGGGGCTCGCCTCCCAAATCGCGCCCGGCAATCCGCGCCTGGGGGCGATGCTCCCGTACACGCCGCTGCACCAGCTGCTGCTGGCCAAGGTGGGGGTACCGGTCGTCTGCACCTCCGGGAACCTGTCCGATGAGCCGATGTGCATCGAGGAGGGCGAGGCGCTGACGCGGCTTCGGGGCATCGCCGACGCCTTCCTCGTCCACGACAGGCCCATCGTCCGCCCCATCGACGACTCGGTGGTGCGCCTCGACGCGCACAGCCTCACCCCGACCCTGTTGCGCAGGGCCCGCGGCTACGCGCCCCGGCCCCTCCCTTTCCCCGCCGGCGCCCCCTGCATCCTGGCGGTGGGGGCGCACCTCAAGAACACCGTCGCGGTCACCGTCGGCGCCCAGGTGGTCTTGAGCCAGCACCTGGGCGACCTCGACAGCGCCGAGGGCGCCGCGCTGCATGAGCGGACCATCGAGGACCTGGTCCGCTTCCTTGAGGTCCGGCCCGAGGTCGTCGCCTGCGATCTCCATCCCGACTACGCCTCCACCCGTCTAGCGCAGAAGCTGGCAGTGCGCTGGGGCGTGCCGCTGGAGCGCATCCAGCACCACCACGCTCACGTCGCGGCGGTGATGGCCGAGCACCGGCTCGGAAGCGACGAGGAGGTCCTCGGCCTGGCTTGGGACGGCACCGGCCTGGGGGACGACGGGACGGTCTGGGGTGGTGAAGCCCTCCTCTGCCAAGGGGGGAAGTATCGCCGCCTGCTCCCGCTGCGCTCGTTCCCGCTCCCCGGCAGCGAGCTGGCGGCCCGCGAGCCGCGGCGGGTCGCCCTGGGCCTGCTTCACGAGATGCTCGGGGACGCGGCGCGCCCGCTGGTGGCCAAGTGGTTCTCGTCCGTGGAGCTGGACCTGCTGTGGGCGGCGCTTCACCGCGGGCTCCACGCGCCGCGCAGCACCAGCATCGGGCGCCTGTTCGACGGCGTCGCAGCGCTGTGCGGCCTGCGCGCGCGGAGCCAGTTCGAGGGGCAGGCGGCGATGGAGCTCGAGTTCGCTGCCACAGAAGTGGTGAGCGCCGAGCCCTACCCCATCGCGGTAGGCCCCGCGGATTCGGGCGTGGATTGGGCACCCATGCTGCGCGCGCTCCTCGAAGACTTGAGCCACGGCCTCGCGGTGGCCCTCGTCAGCGCACGCTTCCACGAAACGCTCGCTGAGCTTGCGCTCGCTCTGGCGCGCAACGCCGGCTCGCGGCGGGTGGCTCTGAGCGGTGGCTGCTTCCAGAATGAGCGGCTGGCGAGCCGGTGCATCACCCGCCTCGCCGCGGCCAGCTTCGAGGTGCTGCGTCCGCTCCAGGTGCCGTCCAACGACGGGGCCATCGCGCTCGGCCAGGCCTTCGTCGCCGCCCGCCGGCGTGCTCAGTAGAAGACGAGCGCCCCAAGCGCGCGAATCTCGACAGTCAGCGGTTCAGGCCACTTCAAAGAGGTCGACGTGCAGGGGCCGCACGGGTAGAAGGCGCGGACCTTCATCGTCCGCTCGATCGTCCATGCCTCTCGATCCCAAGCATCGCCACCCCTCGCCTCCGCCCCCTGACCTGCAGGAGCCTGCTCCGTTATGACGCAGCACGTCAGGCAGCCTGGATTGTCAGGTCTTCTGCTCTGTGGTTTGGCCCACCACGTGCACGAGGCGCCGCCCCACGCGCGCTCGCGGGGCCCTGGCTCCCAGGTCTCGGCGCGCCCTCCCAGGAACGGACCCGGTGTAGCAGGGAGATCGCCAAGCGGGTGCAAAGCAGGGCACGCAGCCGCTGCTGCGCAGGTGCGTCGACACGTTCGCACACCGGCCCTCAATGTCTGGTTTCACGAATTGACGCAGCGCATGGTTGCACGCCAAAAGAGGCTCCTTACCTTGCGCCCTTGTTTCGACTGGAGGACGGAATGACGCAACGCGGCATCGACCCTGAGGCGCTGGAGGCCATTCTTTCCAGCCTGCGACAGTTCGCTTCCCGCTCACTTCCGCTCAACTGGCGGCTGAAGGTGGACCACGCCGAGGAGTTCCCGCGCGAGATCATCGGGCAGCTGATGGGCCCGGAGATCGGCCTGCACCTCATCTACATCCCCGAGGAGAACGGCGGGCTCGGCGGCGGCGCCTTCGACATCTACCGGGTGAGCGAGACGATGGCCGGCATCGACCTCGGGCTGGCCACGGCCTTCCTGGCGGTGTCGCTCGGCCTGGACCCGATCGTCGTTGGCGGGACGCCGGAGCAGAAGAGCCATTGGATGGGAAGAGTTGCCGCCGAAGCGCTCCTCGTCGCCTACGGCGTCACCGAGCCGACTGCGGGAAGCGATCTGGGGGCGCTCAAGAGCCGCGCCGTTCGCTTCGAGAAGGAAGGCAAGACCTGGTACCGCATCAACGGCAGCAAGCAGTTCATCACCAACGGCGGGGTAGCCGACCTCTACACCATCCTCGCCGCCACCGATGCCGGACCTACCTTCTTCATCGTCGAGAAGGGCACGCCGGGGCTGTCGGCCTCCAAGCCCGAGGACAAGCACGGGATCCGCATGTCGAACACCTGCGCCCTCACGCTCGAGGACGTCGAGGTTCCGGCGGAGAACGTGGTCGGGCTCGCCGAGGGCAAGGGGCTGGCGCAGGCCCAGCAGGTCTTCGGCTACACGCGTTTGATGGTGGCGGCCTTCGGGCTGGGAGGCGGCGAGGCGGCGCTGGCCAAGGCGGTAGCCTACGCGAGGGAGCGCAGCCAAGGAGGGAGCCTGCTCGCAGAGAAGCAGGCCTTCACCCATAAGCTGCTCGTGCCCCACGCGATACGGCTAGCCGCGGCACGCGCCTACATCGAGCACGTTGCGGTGCGGCTCGACGCGGGCGAGGAGGATCTCCAGACCGAGGGAGCCATCGCCAAGCTGAGCGCGACCGAGGCGGGCAATGCCGCCGCCGATGCCGCGATCCAGGCGCACGGTGGCTACGGCTACACGCGCGAGTACGAGGTGGAGAAGATCAAGCGCGACGTGCGAATCACCACCATCTACGAAGGCACCAGCGAGATCATGCAGTGGACCATCGCCCGCGACCGCTGGCGGGTCCACCTGCAGACCCAGGGCGGTTTCTACCAGAAGATGGCCGAGGAGCTTTCCGCTCTGCACGCGCGAGCTCCCCAGGTCGGCGCGGGCACGGCAGCGCTGGCCGTCCGCTCGCTGCGCGAGATCCTCGAGAAGGCGCGCGCGAACCGGCTCACCCGCCATCAGCACGTGCTCTTCCGCCTGGGCGAGCTGGCGATGCTCGCCGAGACTGCGGCAGGGCTGGCCAGGGCCGCGGCAAGCCCGGGGCGAGGCCCCCGGCCCGCAACCGAGGTCCACAGGGCGATGGCGCGGGTCTACGCCCGCGAGTGTGCGGCGAGCGTGGCGCACGAGGGGCTCACCTGGCTGCGGGGCTGCGACCTTCCAGACGACGTCGGCGCGCTGGAGAGGGCGCTGCTCACCCGCGAGATCCACGAGGCACAGGCGGGGCTGATGGCGGACCTCGACCTCATCGCCAAGGCGACGTGCGCCGTGGAAGGCAAGTCGGAGACCGTGAGGCTGGCGGGCTGATTCCAGCCTGGACCTTTGGCCGTATTCCAATCGATTGACCTGGCCGGGGGGGACCGGCCGGGACAGGAGAGAAACATGGAGCGCGAGGAGCAGGGAATCGACGTGGCGGAGCGGACGGTGGCAGTGGTGGGGCTGTCCTGCCTGCTTCCCGACGCCCCGAACACCCAGTCCTTCTGGCAGAACGTGCTCGCCGGCCGAAACAGCATCGGCGAGGTCCCCCACGAGCGGTGGGATCCCGCGGACTACTGGGACCCCGACCCCGCGACGCCGGACAAGACCTACTGCAAGATCGGCGCATTCGTGCGCGGCTTCACCTTCGACAGCCCGCGCTTCCGAATCCCTCCCCGCATCGCGGCAGCCATGGACCCCTCGCAGCAGTGGATGCTGTGCTGCGCCCGCGAGGCCCTCCTCGACGC
>JACRCT010000189.1 GCA_016218885.1 Deltaproteobacteria bacterium
CTCCGCCACAGGGTCTGGTGTGCTCGCCGGTTGACCGGACCGCGAGCTCAGGCCCACGGTGAGCCAGGCTGCGGCGACCGCTATCGCTATCGCGGCTGCGATCTGCAGGGGCCAGCGCCAGCGACTGGTCAGGTTGGGCAAGGTCCGCGGCGTGGGCGAGATCGGGTTCACCAGGAGCACCGGGCGGGGCGTCCCCGTGGTCTTCGCGAGCACGCCCGCGACCCGCTCCACGTAGCCCGCCGCCTGCGGAGGCGCGAAGGGGCCGAGCGCTACTGCGAGCTCCGCCGCGTTTGCAAAGCGCTTCTCGCGATCTTTCTCCAGGCAGCGCAGCACCACCGCCTCGAGCTCGGCGGGCACCTCGGGGCGTAGCTGCAGCAGCGAGGCCGGCGAGCCATGCAGCACCGCGCCAAACACCTCGGCGACGGACCTGGTCGGATCCCCGAAGGGAGTCTTCCCCGCGAGCGCTTCGTAGAGGATGCACCCCAGCGCCCAGAGGTCTCCCCGGGCGTCGACGGAGCGTGCGGAGACGAGCTGCTCGGGCGACATGTACAGGGGGGTCCCGAAGACCGCGGTGGTGTGGGTCACATCCAGCCCGGCGCTGTCGACACCGGTGACCTTGGAGAGCCCGAAGTCGAGCACCTTGATCGCCGACGTGCCGTCGGCGCGCGTGGCGAGGAAGAGGTTGGCCGGCTTGAGATCGCGGTGGACGATGCCCAGGCCGTGCGCCTCGGCCACCGCCTCCAGTGCCTGGAGCAGGTACTCCACCGCGTCTGCCACGGGCAAAGGCCCGCGCACCTTGAGCACGCTGCTCAGGTCGTTGCCCTCGAGCAACTCCATCACGATGAAGGGTGCCCCGTCGTCGAGCGCGCCGAAGTCGAGGACCCGACCCACGTGCTCGCTCTTGAGCCGGACCACGGCCTTGGCCTCGCGCAGAAAACGAAGCCTCGTCTCGGCGTCGCCTTCGCTGGGCTTGAGGAACTTCAGCGCCACCTGCTGCTCAAGCTGTAGGTGCCGGGCAGCGACCACCACGCCCACGCCCCCCATCCCCAGAAGGTGCTCGACCCGGTACTTGCCGGCGATGACGTTGCCCGGCGCGATGGGCAACTGGGCGGCGAGGTGCTCGAGGGGGCTCCTCCTCGCCGCGTCGCCAGTCGGGACGGTGGACCCGCACATGCCTGCCAGCGCCTTGCACTCAGGACAGCTGGCCAGGTGCGCGTCGATGCGCGAATGCTCCTCGGGGCTCAGCAGCCCCTGCAGGTATTCCGCGAGCGCGTTGGATTCGACGCAGGGCATCCTGTCGCACCTGTCCCGAAAAAACGAGGCGCCGAGATTAGCAGACCTTGGCCCGTGCCGCCGCTGGTCTTCGGGATACACTTGCCAAAGCCATGGCGAAGCAGCAGGGCAACGCATCCTCAGACCACGCACCCGCCGCTTTGGAGCAGCTGGTGTCCGCGGCCCAATCCGCGCGGCCGACCTGGTCGGTCGACCAGGCCGGGTTTCGCCGGTTCCTGCAGGAGAAGCTCGCGAGCCAGGCCTCTACCGGCCAAGAGGGGCTGCACGCGGCCGAGCTCTACCTCGCGTTCGCCAGCGCCTGCCACGATCAGTCGGCTCTCGCCGAGCTCGAGGCGAGCTACCTGGGCGCGCTCGACTCCACGCTGCGCCGCGCCGGTTGCACCAGCCTGGGCATCGACGAGGTCAAGAGCCTGCTGCGCGAGAGGCTGCTCGTCGGCGTCGAGGGCGGCCGCCCCAAGATCCTCGAGTACTCCGGTCGCGGCGAGCTGCTCGCCTGGATCAGGATCAGCGCTTCGCGCATCGCCTTACGGGCCCAGAGCCGGCCGGGCAAGGAATGCCCCGCTGCCGGAGACGAGCTCGCCCAGCGCGAGGTCTTCCTTGGCGATACCGAGCTGACGTTTCTCAAGGACAAGTACAGCAAGGAGCTCGAGGCGGCCTTCAAGCAGTCGCTCTGCTTGCTGTCCGATACGCAGCGAGACCTGCTGCGCCAGCACTTCCTCGAGGGCATGACCACCGAGGCCATCGCCAGCGCTCACGGAGTCCATCGCGCCACCGCCGTGCGCTGGATAGCCCAGGCGCGCCGAAGCCTCATCGAGGGGACGCGGCAGCTCCTTGAGCGACAGCTCCGCCTGAGCTCTGGCGAGTATCAGAGCATGGTGCGTTTGGTCCGCAGCCAGCTGCAGCTCAGCTTGACGCAGCTCCTGCCACGGCGCTGACGGAGCTGCAGCGGCACGTGATGCCCAGCCATGTCCATTCACGCCCTGCTGGTTCCCGACACTCGGGCTCCGTGACGACGACCAAGGAAAGGGCTAGGACGACAAAACGTCGAGCCGTCAATCCACGTCCTCAGCGGACACAGCGGGCGCGGTAGTCCATGACCTGGTTGGCCATGCGGCTGACGCCGTCGTGGAAGTCGACGTACCACGCGCTGCCATCGTTGTCGGGCGACGAGGACCAGAAGTAAGCGGGTGACGTGCCTGGGAACGCGGTGGAGTCGATTGCCGGGTAGTACGTAGTCCTGTCCACCAGGGTCTCCAACTCGGACACTGTCGGCAGACGCCATCCCGAAGCGAATCCGGCCAGAGACAAACTCGCACAGTAGCTCTTCGAATTGGCCCAGTTCCGCTTGGTGCTGGTGGCCGCGCGCTGCCACGTCAGCTTGGTCACCGTGTCGTACACGGTTTCGGCGCTCACGGTGTATCGCCCCGCGGGCGCCGAAGCGTGCCCAGCCAACGGCACCATCGAGACGACCGCCAACAGCGCAGCTAGGCCACGTAGCTCCCATCCTGTCCCCTTTGGCGTGCCCATTTCCTTCTGCCTCCTTGTCGCTGTTGGTTCGTCCATCCTTGAACTCGTTTGACAGCTTGCTTGGCCCACTGCCCGATCTTTTCGAATCCAGGCAGCTACAGCTGCCCGCGAGCGTCCTGCGCCTGCCGCACCACGCGGCCCTGGCCAGCCTACGAATGAGCATGGACTGCTGCAGCCGAAGGTGGCTCGATGAGCCAGGCAAGCCGCGGCGCCTTCACTCCGCTGGCGTGGCGCGCGCCCTCGACCGCCAACGCCACCGACAATCCTCGCGAAAGCCCTGGCTGCAAGAGCTGCGACACCCAACGCCATGGAACGTCCTGGAGAGGGCGGCCGTGCTTGCGGATACGCGTCTTGAGCACTATCCCCCTCATATTTCAGAAGCGGAAGGTCAAGAGGACAAGGCGTCGAACTGTCCATCCCCGTCCTCAGCGGACACAGCGGGCGTAGCCGTTGACGCTCTGGCTGTACAAGCTGCTGTAGCCGTAGCGGAAGTAGACGCGCCACGCGGAGCTGCCGTCGCTCGCGTCGGGCGAGGAGGACCAGAACCACTCCTCAGTTGGCGTATTCGGGAAGGCAGTCGTGTTGACGGTCGGGTCTTCCGTCGAACGGTCGAGAATAGACTGCAGCTCTATGGTCGTCGGCAGCCGCCAGTCTGAATAGGTGGCCAACACGAGATTGCTGCAGTAGTTCTTGGCTTCTTGCCACGAATAGGTGCTGGATGAAACGTTGCGCTGCCACATCAGGCATGTCTGGGAGTCGAGTACCGTATTGGTGGTGATCGTGTAGGCAGACAACGGCGGCGAAGTCGGAATGGCCAGCCACGTCGCCCACTCCGTTGGCGCAGGCCGCGGGCTCGCCTGGCAGCCGCCGCACGTTGTCGCCGTGGCGCAGGATCCGCTCGCGCACGTCGTGTAACCGCTCCACGCCCGGCAGCCGTTTCCGTCCGTCTGGCAGGTCCGGAGCTGCCCGCCGGTACATTCCGTGGCGCCGACCGTCGCGCAGGCGTGGTTGCACACCCCGCACGCCGTCGCGCTGCTGCACCAGCCGCTCGCGCAGCTCGAGTAGGAAGTCCACGACCGGCACCCGTTCCCGTCCGCCTGGCAGGTCCGAAGCTGCCCGCCGGTACACTCCGTCGCACCCACCGTCGCGCAGGTATGGTTGCAGACCCCGCAGGCGCTCCCGCTGCTGCACCAACCGCTCGGACAACCTGCGTAGGAAGTCCACGACCGACATCCGTTCCCGTCCGCCTGGCAGCTCCGCGTCTGCCCATTCGTGCACTCCGTAGCGCCTGCCGTTGCGCAGCCGTGGTTGCACACTCCGCAGGCGCTCCCGGCGCAGAAGCCGCTGGGACACGTAGAAGGGCTGCCCCACGACAAGCATCCGTTCGCATCGGCGGTACAGGTCTGGAGCTGGCCATTGGCGCACTGAGTCGCTCCGGAGGAAGAGCAGGAGTTGGAGTTGGAGCACGAGCCGCACGAGGTAGCCGACCCGCAGAAGCCGCCGGGACAGGCTGATGGACTGGACCAGGCCAGACATCCGTTCGAATCGGCGATGCAAGTCTGGAGCTGGCCGCTGGCGCACTGGGTCGCTCCAGCAGTGAAGCAGGAGTTCGAGCATGAGCCGCATGAGGTCACCGACCCACAGAAGCCGCTGGGGCACGCCGAAGGGC
>JACRCT010000190.1 GCA_016218885.1 Deltaproteobacteria bacterium
GCGCCGCGGTCTGGATGCGCGCGTATTCGTAGGTCGCCATCAGCTGGTAGAAGCCCCTGCCCTCCACACCGCCGAGCAGGTTCTCCGCCGGCACCTCGTAGTCGTCGAAGGCGACGTTGTAGGAGTTCATCCCCTTGTAGCCGATGGTCGGGATGGGGCTGCCTGCGAGCCGTGGGGGCGCAAACTTGTCTCCGGGCTCCTTGGGCACCAGCAGGATCGAGAGCCCCTTGTGCATGGGCGCGTCGGGGTCCGTGCGCACCAAGGTCGTCAGCACGTGGGCGCGGTTGGCGAAGGTGCACCACGCCTTCTCCCCGCGCAGGAGATACCGGTCGCCGGTCCGGATCGCCCGCGTGCGAATCGCCGCGGTGTCGCTGCCCGCATTGGGCTCGGTGAACGCCGCGGCGGCGAGCGCCTCGCCGGAGCAGATCCGCGGGAGCCAGCGCCGTTTCTGCTCTGGCGTGCCGTGGGCCTCGATGAGGGAGCCGGTGATGAGCATGCGCGTCATCACCGAGCCCACCGAGAGCCAGGCGTAGGAGAGCTCCTCGGCGACCAGCGCCATGGCCAGGGTGTCCAGGCCTCCACCGCCCCACTCCGGCGAGAAGATGAGCCCGAAGTAGCCGAGCTCGGCCATCTTCTGGACGAGCGTCATCGGGATCTCGGCGCCCTCGTCGTCGAGCTTGCCGGCGATGGGTGCGACCTCGCCCTTGGCAAATGCGCGCACGCTTTCGCGGATTGCCTGGTGTTCCTCGGTGAGCATGACGCGTCGCTTCCCCCGTCGGCCGCCTGCAGCGACTTCTCGGCATTCAATCTGGGGCCGCTTGCCTCAGACGGCCGCACCCGGGGCCTTGGCGGGGGCGGCGTCCTTCGGAAAGTGGCTGCGCTTCTTCACCAGGATGCGCCGCTCGTACTGCAGGACGCACTCGCCGTCCTGGTTCATGCCGCTGGTGCGCACGTGGACGATTCCCCGGTCGGGCCGGCTCGAGGACTCTCGCACCTCGAGCACCTCGGACTCGGAGGTGAGCGTGTCCCCGGCATAGACGGGCCGCAGGAAGCGCACGTTCCAGTAGCCCAGGTGCGCGAGCGCCTGCTCGGACAGGTCCTCGACCGAGAGGCCGAAGACGACGTTGAGCACCAACAGGGGGTTGACCGGCATTCCCGGGTGGCCGAGGCGGCGGGCGTAGACGGCGTTGAAGTAGAGCGGGTTGGCGTTCATGGTCCAGGTGGTGAACTGCACTGCCTCGCCCGCCGTGAGGGTTCGGCCCCAGTGGTGACGATGGGTCTCTCCGGGACGAAAGTCCTCGAGGAACCGCCCGTAGCGGATCACTTTTCTCTGGGACATCGGCAGGCTCCTTGCGTTGGCGGGCGAGGCTCGGTAGGCAAGCGGACCTCGGGCGGACACTGCGTGGAGTTCACGTTGGAGCGGTCGCGAAGAGTGGAGCAGACCCTCGTTGAGGAGGTGCACCGGTCGGCCTACGTCGCCGACGGGCACGCCGACTCCTTGATGTGGAACCGGGATCTGTCTGTCCGGAGCGAGCGGGGGAACGTGGACTTTCCCCGGCTGCGCGAGGGCGGGGTCCGACTGCAGTGCTTCACCTTGGTCACGCGCGGCCTGCCGGTGATCGGCGGCTTCCCGCTCCTCGCCCGCTGGAACGGTTGGCCTGCTGAGGCCTTGCGGAGCGAGCGGGCCCGCGCCGACTGGCAGATCGATCAGCTCGAGCGCTTCTGCGCGATGCCAGAGAGCGGGGCTGCGATCGCCAGGTCGGCGGCCGAGCTGCAAGCAAACTTGGAAGCAGGTCGAGTCTCCGCAGTCCTGGGCATCGAGGGCGCGCATGCTTTGGGCAAGGATCTGTCGCAGCTGGAGAGCTTTTATCGGCGTGGGGTTCGCTTCCTGTCGCTGACGCACCTGATGCACAACGAGGCGGGCGGCTCCTCGTTCCCCCTGGCGAAGAAGGGCGGCCTCACCGGGTTCGGAAAAGAGGTGCTCCGGGAGATGGCGCGCCTGCGCATGGCGGTGGACGTGGCCCACGCCTCGCGCGCCCTGCTCGACGAGGTGCTCGGCGGCCCCGCCCCCGTCTTCTGCTCGCACACCGGAGTCGCCTCAGCGACGAAGTTGTGGCGGAACCTGCCCGATGACGCCATCCGGGCCATCGCTTCGCGTGGTGGCCTGGTGTGCGTCATCTTCGCCGTCGAGTTCCTCGGGGGCCGGACGCTGGACGATCTCTCTCGCCATCTGCTACGCGCCCTCGAGGTGGCCGGCGAGGATCACGTCGGGCTGGGATCCGATTTCGACGGCATGGTCCGGTTGCCGCGGCCGATGCGTGACGCCCGCGACCTGCCCTTGGTCACCCGCGCCCTCCTCGAGCGCGGAGTGGAGCGGCGCGTGATCCACAAGGTCCTCGGCGGGAACCTGCGGCGCTTCCTCGAAGCCGGTCCCTTGGCCTGAGCCCCCCAATACCCGGAGCTGAAACGATCGCCACGCTGTGGTAGTAAGGACGGCGTGAAACGCGCTCTCGTCCTTGCGGTGGTCGGCGGATTCCTGGGCATCGTCACAGGCAGCTTGCTCGGCCCGTGGTTCCTCTCCTGGTATTCCGAGCCCAGTCTTCCCAGCACCTTCAGCTGCACCAAGGAAATCGACTGGGCGATGGACCGCTTGGTGAAGACGCAGCTGGCATCGGCCCTCATCGGAGCCATCGTGGTGGGAGTCGCGGGCACGCTGATCGCCCGCGCCTTGCGCCTGCGCGCTGCACGCAAGGCCGCGGCTGGCGGCGGCGCCCCAACGCAGGCATGAGCCCGGATGACCGGCAATTGCCGATTCTGAGAAGCCGCGAAGTCGGGTCGAGGTTCGGCTTCAAGCCGTTCACGTCGCCGTCGCCGTCAAGGTCAACGTCAACGTCAACGCGAACGCGAACGCCCAGGTCAACGCGCCATCGCCGCTTGACTGAGGTCGCTTGATTGGTAGCGGCGGCCCTCGTATGCACGGGGGCGTGTTTCGGGCGGCTTGAGTTGGCTTCTTCTCGCTCGGGAGGATGGGCCGCATGCACCTCATCGCTCACGCAGAGCTGTCGTGGCTGGCCGCGCAGGCCCTTCCTACGCGCCGCGACCGGATTCTCGTCACCGTCGCTGGATTGGCCCCCGATCTCGATGCCCTTGCCCTCCTCGGCGGTCGCGAGGCGTTCAGCACCTACCACCACGTCATCAGCCATGGCTGGGTAGCGGCATTGGTGGTCACCGCCGCGGTCGCGTCCGCCGCGACCAGCCGGGTCAGGACCGCGTTCGTCGCTCTCCTGACCTTCCACCTTCATCTGCTGTGCGATTTGGCGGGGAGCGGCCCAGGCTGGCCCCTGCTCTACTTCTGGCCCGCCAGCCGACACGAGTGGTACTGGGCCGGGCAGTGGAACTTGGCGTCCTGGCAGAACTCTCTCATCGCCGTGCTCGCGGCGCTCGGCTGCCTGGCGATGGCCCTGCCCTTCCGGCGCACCATCGTCGAGGTCTTCTCGACGCGCGCCGACGCGGTGCTCGTCCGCGCTCTCTGGCAGCGCTTCCGCCCCGCGCGAGTGAGAGAGCTCGACCCGCCCACCACGCCGCCAGCCACTGGGACGCCGCCGGTTTAGCTCCTGCCGCGGCGGGAGATCTTGCGTAGCTTGCCGCCGACGAAGGGTCGGCCGGTGAGTTCGGGAATTCGGAGACTCGCCTTTCGAGCGCCCTCGCCGCTGGTAGGCTCGCCGAGAGCGCCACGCCAGCACCCCGGCACGTGCGCACCGAGTTGGCAGGCCACCGAGCGCCGCGCTCCGTGAGTAGCTACACTGTGCGCCATGACACGGGCCGAGATTCTGGCTTTCCTTGGGCGCGACTGGGGCCTCGCGCGCCGGGCCAAAGACGAGGCGCAAGGAGCCTTCGTTCGAGCCCATGGGGCAACTGCTGCCTTTCGGCTCGCACAAGGTCTGCTCGACCAAACCTGGCACCTGTCGTGCGTCGGTCGTTCAGACGTCAACGGCCTCGTCGCCTACACGGAGAGGTTCGAGCGTGCGCGCTTTGGACATCGCTGAGCTTCTCGGCGCCCGCTACGGGGACGCTGCCGGCCTGACCCGCTCCAGCCGCAGCTGGTGATCGGGCGTGGCCTTCCCGTTGGCGATCTTGGCGTGCATCTTCGTGTGCACCACCAGCAGGCCCTCGGGCGCCGCCACCGCCTGAGCGAAGAAGCCCAGGGCGCCCTCGGTCCACTCCTTCTCGAGCTTCCAACCCGTGGCGGTGCGCCGCGAGAGCCTCAAGTCCGCAGCGGTGGAGTTCTGGTAGGCGACGAAGGTCCCGACCGAGGTGACGATGAGCGAGGCATCGGCGCCCACCCAGGCCGGCCCGTCGAGCATGGGGTCGGAGATGCCCGTATCGATGAACGTCCCAGGCGCTGGGGTTCGCTGCTGGCTCACCGGTGCGAGCGTAGCCCCCGAGTAGTAGCGCAGCCCGCGCCGGGTGAGGTCGTGGTAGGCGATGAGGAGGGTTCCGGCGGAATCGACGGCGAGCGAGGGGAAGGAGCCGACATGGCCGGTATCGCCCGTGTCGTCCTCGCCGTCGAGCAGCATGCGCTCCCAGGTCCCGCCGGTCTGCTGGGCGGCCATCAGGTTCCCGCGGGTGCGGTCGTAGTAGGCGAGGACGGGTGCCGTCCCCTTGAAGGCCAATGACGGGAACAGCCCCTTCCCCGGCGGTATCCCTGCCAGCTCGATCGAGCTGCCTTGCTGCACGCACAGGTTGCCCCGAGCGCAAACCTGTCCCGTCGGGCAAGACGGCGCACAGTCGCTCGACGAGTCCTGACAGACCGTGCCACTGGGCGCGGCGACGTCCACCACGCACACCTTCCCGGCCGCGCTGCAGCCGAGGCAGGGCGGCGGCGGGCGAGCGGCACAGTCCACCATCTCCACGACCCAGTCGCTGGCAGAGGCGGGAGCGGCGACGCGGGCGCGAGCCAGCTTGACCCCCGTGATCAGCGCCTTGGATGCGCCGGGATCGAACGGACAGGAGACGGAGGGGTCCTCGGAGCCCGCGCGCTGGAAGTAGGCGACGGCGGGCTTGCCCTCGGAATCGAGCGCCAGCGAGCTGTACAGGCCGAGGTCGGCCGCGGCTCCGTCGATCGCGTAGCTCGACCAGGCACCGCCGCTGCTACGCGTGGCGAACCGCAGGTCGCCATGGGACTGATCGTAGTAGGAGACGAAGAGGGTTCCGTCCTCGCGCGCGACGATGGAGGTGTGCTTGCCGACGTCCTCGCCAGGGTCGACGATCCCTCCCCGTGGTCCCTCAGGTCCACCGAGGACGGTGCCCGACGCGGGCACGCCATCGACCCAGACCGACTTGAGCTTGACCCCGCTCAGGTCATAGTCGCTCACGACGAGGTCGCCGAAGGTGCCGTCGTACATCGCTACCTCGGCTCTGTCCTTCGAGATGGCCACCGAGGGGTAGCGGCCGAGATCGCTCGAGGTCAGAGGCGGCAGCGCGGCATACTCGCACGCCTCGTCAGAGAGCTTGCAGACATCGAAGACGTTGTCGGGTTGGGTGAATACGACGAGGTGCCCCTCCTTGGGCTGCAGGTCGCACCGCTGGCCAAAGGGGTGGCAGCGCCCCCCGCCTGCCGCCTGGGGCACGCAGGCGGTTCCCGCCGGGCACGAGCCTCCACAAGGCGGCCGGATGACGCAGAAGGAAGCGAAGCATGCCTGGCCTTCAGGGCAGCCCCCGCTCGGATCGCAGCGCGCAAAGGTGCAGCGCTGCGAGGCACCGAGGACCGGATCCATCCACTCTTCACAGATGTGGTCGGGCGTCTCGCCGCAGTCGCTCGCCGTCGTACACTCGTCGAACTTGTCGACACAGCGTCCGTCGGCAGTGCAGATCTGCCCTGGGCAGCACTCCGACTCGTTGGCGCACTTGCGGATGCTGCGTACGCAGCAGCTGCCTCCGGTCGTGTTGTCCTTCTTGCAGAGGTGGCGCTCGGGACAGTCGTCGGAGGTCGTGCACAGCTGCGCTCCCACGCCGCAGATCGAGCCGCCGTCACCCTGGCCTGTGGGGACGAGCTTCTCGTCGCAGCTGCAGCCACCAAGAGCGGCCATGGCGACGAGGCCGGCGACGCAGGAGACCCGCGCGAACGACATGGATGCCTCCGAGACCGAAAAACCGAGAGTGGGGGATCCTAAGCGGCACCCTTCCAATGCGGCAAGCAGACCGCGTTCAGCTCCGACGTCAGCGGCTCGAAGAGTTGCGCCCTCACCTTCCAAGCCGAAGCGCGCCCCCGCCCCTGGAGCTCGCTTGCTACAGACCTGTGCCAGTTTCTTGACCCGCTCGTGCCCCGCCGGTACCTTCCGGCCCAGACGCTGAGAGGGTCTTGGAGGCTCTGGCTTTGCCCGTCTGTCCGAAGTGCGGTCATCCGCAAGCGACGCCGCTCAATTGCCCGTCCTGCAAGGCGACCTTCGCCAAGCCCTTGTCGATCCCCGAGGAATCGGCTCTTCCGAGCGCCTCGCCCGCGCTTGCCAGGGAGATCCTGATCGATCGCCGCTCGGCACCGCGTGTCGGCGCGCCGGCGTCAGCCATGCCTCCCAGGACGGCGCCCTCGGCGAAGCTTGAGACCGCCCCCCCGGTCGAAGACCCTTGGCTCCAGGAACCGGGGGAATCCCGGCCCGCGGCCCGCCCCGCGACCCGCTCTTCCATCCCCGCGGCCCAACC
>JACRCT010000199.1 GCA_016218885.1 Deltaproteobacteria bacterium
CGCTGCGAGGGCGGCGCGAGGACTTCCGCGAGATGACCACGGCGCTGGTGCTGCAGATGGGCATCGGCTTCCTGCTGTTCCTGGTCTTCCCCGCCGGCCCGCCGCGCTACTACGACTCGCTGATGAACGGCGGCTTCGATCCCCCGCAGCTCACCTCGTTCTTCGGGCTCTTCGAGCTGCAGCAGGGCGCCTTCGATAGCGCCGACCCCGCGCGCACCCGCAGCGCCTTCCCCTCGCTGCACTGCAGCCTGGCGCTCTTGACCCTCATCTACAGCTGGCGCTTCGGTGACGCGATCTTCCCCAAGCACAAGCGCCTGTTCTTCTGGATCGTCGCTCCGCTGTGCGTGGGGCTGTGGATCTCGACGGTGTACCTGCGCCACCACTGGGTGCCGGACATCGCCGCCGGCCTGGTGCTGGGGACCTGCGCCAACCTCCTCGCGCCCGTGCTGCGGCGCAGGTGGCCGGGCGCGCGGCCTGCCGAGGAGCCGGGACGGGCCCTGGCGCCCACGTAGCCACTTGTTGCCCGAAGGCTCGTTCTGGGCCCCGGCCGGACCGCGCGGTGTCCGAGCCACGACCGTTCGAATCCAGCACCTGCGCTGGGCGCCCGACTGACCTGGGCGAACCCGATAATCCCCGGTCGCTGACGCTCTCGGCTCGGACGCGAGTGGCCCCGCTCATCTCCGAGGCGCCCGACGAAGAGCAGCAACCGCTGCGGCAGTTGGTCGCGCGGCGGCGCGGGCCGAAGAGCGAGGTGGGCACGCCGTGGGGGAGCCGGTCAGGCCTTCTTCAACGCCCGCTGGACAAACCCATTGTTCCGCTGTCAATTCCCTCGGACCAAAAGGGAGCCGACCGTGGATCCAACGCCGCAGTCACACTCGAAGAGCAGCCGCTCCAACGGCCTCATCATGGGCCTGGCCATCGGCTTGGGCGCCTTCTGCTTCCTGGGGACCATCGGCGGCGCCGTCGGCTACATGCAGGTCGAGCGGACGAAGAAGCAGGCACGAGCGGGCTGGAACCTCGTGCCGGTGATCGTCGCCAACCAGGACATCGCCGAGGATACCGTCCTGAGCTTCGACATGCTCTCGCAGCGGCCGATCCCCGAGCAGTTCGTGACCTCCTCGGTGATCAAGCCGGACAGCGCCAACTACATCATCGGCCAGAAAATCACCGTGCCGGTCCAGGCCGGCGACCCGCTCCTGTGGTCGCAGTTCGAGACCTCAAAGGCCACCAACTGCAGCGTGTGCGACTGGATCGACCGCGCCGCCAAAGACTGCTCCGAGGCACGCCGCAAGGCCGAGGAGGCCAAGAACGCCACACCGGAGCCGCGCAAGGGCCCGCTGCAGAAGTTCCGCGAGGCCAAAGAGGAGACAGCGAGGTAGCCGAAGCTTTGAGGGTTACGAGAGGGATTCGAGGGCGCCTGGAAGGGCAGAGCCTCGGGCTAGGAGTCGTGGGGCAGAAGAATCCGCCGTCGGTCAGCGAGTCCCGGTGGCGCTGACGACGGGCCGGGCCTCTTCGGCGGGAGGGGCCAAAGGAGCCTGGACGACGGGCAGCTCGAGCGGCTCGACCGCGTGGCCCATCGCCAGCTGGTACTCGCCGCGGACGCTGCGGGCGATGTTGTCCCAGTCGTACTGCTGCACGTGGGCGAGGTTGGCCGCCCCCATGCGCCGCCGCAAGGCGGGCTCGAGCGCCACGAAGGACTCGATCTGCTGCTCGAGCGCGGCTGCGTCGCCCGGCGGGGTCAGCAGCGAGCCTTCGCGCACCACGACCTGTCGGTAGCCCTCGATGTCGGAGCAGATGATCGGCTTGGCCGAGGCCATCGCCTCCAGGAGGATGATCCCGAACGACTCCTGGCCGGTGGACGGGGCCACCAGCACGTCGCACTGGTGGTAGCGCTCCACCAGCTGCTGGAAGTCGACCGAGCCGTGGTAGGTCAACCCGGGCAGCGCGGGGGGAGTCGGCGCTCCGCCCAGCTCGCCGACCACGTCGAGGGTCACCGGGACTCCGCGGCGCTGCAGACGCTCGTAGGCCTCGATGAGGAAGCGCACGCCCTTGCGCTCATCTCCGAGGCGCCCCACGAAGAGTAGCCGCAGCGGCAGCTGGTCGCGCGGCGGCGCGGGCCGGAAGAGCGAGGTGGGCACGCCGTTGGGGATGATCGACAGCGGGCCCTTCCAGGCTTGCGAGGCGTAGCGCGAGGCCGCGGGTGACACCGCGATCGCCCGCTGGAACCAGGGGAGCAGCGTCGTCCCGAAGAAGCGCCGCGCGAACAGCCGGGACCGCGACTCCTGCTCGGCGAAGGCATGGAAGGTCGCGACGTGCGGGATGTCGCGCGTCATCCACGTCGACCAGTACGAGAGCGTAGGGTTGTGCGGCTCGTGGACGTGGATGACGTCGAAGGCGTGCTCGCGGAAGAACCGGCGGATCTGGTACGGGCACACGAAGATGCCCAGGTAGTTGTCCGACCCGTTGGAGGGGACGTTGACCACCCCGCGCAGCCCGTGCATCCCAGGCTCGCTCACCGGCGCCGAGGCGGGCCCGATGATCGTGACCTCGTCGCCCAGCCGCCGCAGCGCCTGCGCCAGGCGCACGGCGTGGACCTTGACGCCTCCCCCGCGCGGCGTGAGGTCATAGGTGACCATCATGCAGATGCGCAGGGGTGACTTCTTCCTCATCCAAGGCTCGTGGTCGAAAGGCCTCTTATCGCTGGGCGGCGCGATGCCTGTCAAGGCAACGACAGGGGAGGGGCCGACCGAATCCCTCGATGGAGAAGTGCTGGGCTGCATTCGCGTTCTTGCCCTTCCCTCGCCCCTTGGAACGGAGTGTGCTTTGCAACTGCGAGGCCGTAGCCTCTGCCCGAGACTATGCTGAAAGTTCCGCTAGATGACGAGTCGAAAGCCTGAACAGAGGTGTCGAGACTCCGACGCCGATGTCGCACTTGTCGGTGGCGGGCATGCCGCGCCAGCCCCGCAACGGCCTCCTCTCCCCATGCAGGATGCCGTGCTATGAGGAGCGCCATGCTGAACGCCACCATCGTCCTGTGCACGTTCCTGGCGGCCTCGGGCGCAGGCGCCGCTGGGCCAGGCGCCGGGGCTGCGGAACCCGCGGCGCGCAAGCTCACCCTCGACGCCGTGCTCGAGCACGCCCGCGGCCAGCCCTCGGTCGAGGCCGCGCGGGCCTCGGCCCGCGAGGCCCACGCGCGGGCGCGCGAGGTGTCCCGCTCCTGGCTGCCCACCCTGGAGGTGACGGTGGTGGGCGGGCCCAGCCAGAACATCAACTGCCATCCCTCCCCGGCGCAGTGCATCACCACCGAGCCCTCGGAGACGAGGCTGGGCTTCGACGGCCTCTTCGGGCGGATCGACGGCAAGCTCTTCATGCCGCTCTTCACCTTCGGGAAGATCTCCAACGGGATCGACGCGGCCGAGGCGGGGGCGGTCGCCGGGGACGCGCTGGCCGAGGGCGCCGAGCACGGAGCGGTCCTCGACGCCGCCAAGGCCTTCTTCGCGGTCAAGCTGGGCCGCGAGCTGCTGCTGATGCTGGCCGAGGGGCTGGACTACGTCGACGACGAGCTGGTGCGCGAGGAGGAGCAGCTGGAGAAGGGCTCGGGGGAGGTCACCGAGTCCGACCACCGCCGGGTGCTCACCCTGCGCGCGGAGATCCTCGTGCGGAC
>JACRCT010000200.1 GCA_016218885.1 Deltaproteobacteria bacterium
CCTGCAGCTCGGGTTCGGGTTGCGGAGCAGCGCGCAGGCCGCAGGCGGACTACTTCGGCGGAGAGGTGCTCATCACCGCCAATGCGCAGACCACGGGCCATTCGGTTCCTTCGGGCGCGGAGTTCATCGACAGCTACTACCGGCAAGGCGGGACCAAGGATCTGGCCTCTCACTTCGGGCTGATGGGGACTTCGGGTCTGCACCTGATGTCGGTCGCCTATCGCGGAGAGGAGGACATGACCTTCTGGGTCAATGGCCGCGGGCGCACCGATCGTCTGGAGCTCGAGTGGGACGAGCTCTTTGGCCAGGCTCCCGTACGGCCCGACGCCGGGGTTGCCGGCCCCGACGCCAGCAGTCCGCCGGGGCCCGACGCCGGCGAGCAGCCCATCGGCGTGGATGCAGCTCAGCAGCCACCCCTGGGCATTGATGCCGCCGACCCTGTGATCCAGACAGACGCCAATGCCCAGGCCGACGCGGGTCCCGGTGCCCAGGCCGGCGCGGACGCGTCCGTGCCTCCGATTCAGGAGACGGGTGGATGCAGCACCGGGGGCGAGCCGGTGGCGGCTCTGGCGATCGTCGCGCTGCTGGCGGTCGCGCGTCGCAGGCGCTGGATGAGCCGAGGATGAGGCGGGGGTAGACTGCTGGGCCCAAGGAGGCCTCATGCCCCAATTCGGCCGCCGTCCCCCGAATCCCCAGAAGCTGCTCAAGGCGCACGAAGAGGCCATCGTGCGCACGGTGATCGCGTCTCTTCCCGACTACTGGACCCGTGCCAACCTGGACGTGACGGTCGCCTACGCGGGAGGTGGCAGGGTCTCGGTCTCCTTCGCCACCTCCAGCCCGGAGGGCAACTCGGGGGCAGGGGAGCCGCCGCCGCCTTTCCATGAGTCCCTCAACGCGCTCATCGCGCTGGCCGTCCAGAGCGGACGCAGGCTCACCAAGATCAAGCTGCGGCTCGAGAAGAACACCGCCGCACAATGGGAGTCGTCCTTCAGGTACGAGCACGGCTGAGGGCGCCTTCGTGCTTGGCCTCAGCCGACGCCGCCGCTGGGGGCGGGGAAGTCGGGACCGGGCTTGGCCGGACCGGTGAGGCCCGCCGAGCTCGCCGTGGTGGCCTCGATCTCCGCCTCTGCACGCCGCCCCGCGCGGCCGTCCGACCAGCGCAGGACGAAGTAGTTGGCCACGGCGATCAGGGCCATCAGAAGAAAGAAGGCCGGATAGGAGAGCCTCCAGTTCTGGGGCCCGGTGATCATGCTCCACTCCGACATGCCGCCGATCCCTGCGAGCAGGGTGAGGGGCATGAAGATGGTGGTGATGAGGGTGAGTCGCTTGACCACCAGGTTGGTCTGGTTGGCCGACACCGTCATGCGGTTGTTGAGCATCGAGAGGTGCATCTCCATGAGGTTGGAGATCATCTCCCGGCCAATCTCCGTGGACTCGAAGAAGCGCACCAGGTGGTCGTAGATGTCGCGGAAGCTGTAGATGCTCTTCTCGCTGATGAAGGGCGAGTCCTTGCGGCAGATCTTGGCCAGCACCTCGCGCTCGTGCGCCAGGCTCTTGCGCACCGCCAGCATGCGGCGGCGCAGGCGCAGCAGCTCCTCGGGCCGGAAGGCCATCACGTCCTCGAGGATCTGCTCTTCGGCGGACTCCAGCTCCTCCTGCATCCGCTCGATGGCCGAGAACTTCTCGTCCACCACGTGATCGAGCACGACGTGCGTCAGGAACTCGGGGCCGCGCTTGACCTCGGCGAGGTCGGACTTGATCCGCTCGTCGAGACGGGCCCCGAAGCGCCGCTCGCCGCCGACGCTGCGGTGCACGGTGATCAGGAAGCCCTTGCCGAGGAACAGGTCGTATTCATCGATGCACAGCTCGCGATTCGCGTACCGGTAGCCGTTCATCAACAGGAACGTGTAGGTGGGGAAGTCGTCGAACTTGGGTACCTGGTCCTCGTCGAGGGCGTCCTCGATGGACAGGTCGTCGAGGGCGAGCGGCCCCTGGAGCGCGCCGAGCTCCTCCCGGGTCGGGTCGCACAGGTCGAACCAGACGAAGTCCTCCTTCTTCAGCGCGGCGAGGGCGTCGGGGAGACCTCCCTCGACCCGCGCCATGCGGCCCTTGCCGAACGCGAAGAAGCGGTGGTTGCCCATGGGCAGGCTCCTGCTCGTCGATGTTGGTCAGCGCTTCGGGCCGCGGGCCCAGGCAGGGGCGGCAGGTCCCAATATCGCCTCTGGAAGCGAAGCGACCGAGGGCAGTCGCAGGCTGGGCACGTGAGTGGGCTCCGCGCGCCGCCGCCGATCATCCACCAGGCAGGTGAAGAGCCCGGCGGCCCAGGCGCCGTCTACGTCGTCGAGGGGGTCGTTGCCGACGTGCAGCGCCTCACCGGCCATGACTCCGGCGCGCTCGAGCGCAGCCCGGAAGATGTGCTTGGAGGGCTTGCGCACGCCGATCTCCGAGGAGATGAGCAGCGGCTCGAAGAGGGCGGGCTCCAGCCCGACCTGGCGCAGCTCGGGCCGGGTGAACAGGAGCTGGGCGTTGGAGATGAGCCCCACGATGAACCGCTGACGCAGCGCGAGCAGTGTCTCCCTCGCGCCCGGGATGAGGCAGAGCGTGCGTCGCGAGGCGGACCGGAAGGCCTCGGCCATCTCGTCGATCTCCAGGGCCGACGGCTCGCGCTCGAGGAGGGTCGTCAGGTGTGAGGTCACGGCCGGCGCGATGCTGGGCTCGGCGTGCAGGACAGGCAGCGGGCGGATGGCGCGCAGATCGGAGAGGAAGGGGTGTGCCCGCTCCCTCTCAAATGCCTTCACGCCGAAGCGGCTCTCGACCCAGCGCTCGAAGGCCGATGAGGTCTCGGGCGAGCCCTCGTCGGTGGTGATGTCCACCAGGGTCCCATAGAGATCGAAGAAGACGGCGCGGAGCATGGGCGCAAAGGGTACACCGGAATCGGCGGGCCAGCTGACAGACGAGACCTTCCCCGGTTCACGGCGCACGAAGCCTCTGTCCAAAGCAAGGTGGGCGGGCCCGGAGGCCCGCCCACCAATCGCTGGACCTGCTATGGGCTTGGAAGCCCCTAGGGCACGCAGACGTCGTTGCGAGCCAGGCACGCGCTGCGTGTGGCCGACGGCGTTCCCGCCAGGTTCGAGAAGCTCGAAGGCCAGGTGACGAACTGCCCATGCGGGATGCACGACCAGTTAAACGAGCTGACTCCGCTCATCACCGAATGCGTCAATCCGGCCGCGGTGCGGCTCATTCCGGCGGGACAATTGGTGGCGTCGATCGCACCAAAGGGGGTGCCCAGGGCCGTGGGGAAGTTCGAGGGATAGATCGTCGGGCTCGTGACCAGCGTGCAGCCGAAGGCGAGATAGAGGCTCGTCTTGCCGCTGTTCGCGGTGCGCCCCATCTGCTTGAGCCAGTTGACGCTGTTGGCGATGTACTGCCTGGCCTCGGCGGTGCCAGCGGCGTGAAAGTCGGCATCCATCGAGGTGAGCACCACCCGCCCCGTGGTGGCCGCGCCCCAGACCGCCTGCGTGTCGCGCGCCGCGGTGAGGTGGGCTGAGCCAGAAGCGCAGTTGGCTCCGTCGATCCAGATGATGTCGTACTGGCCGAAGTCGGCGGTCGTCATCGAGCGCCAGGTGGCCTCGGACGCCACCGTCACCACGGTTCCCGCCGGGAAGTGGGGTTGCGAGAGCGTGCCGCCCGGACCGTAGATCAGCACCCGAGCCGCGGCCGTGTTGCACCGGATCGCGCAGACTCCCGCGTTGCAGATCGTCGAGACACACACGTTGCCGCAGGAGCCGCAGTTGGTCGGGTCGCTC
>JACRCT010000168.1 GCA_016218885.1 Deltaproteobacteria bacterium
GCACGACGTCGTGCATGATCCTTCGCTCTGCCCAGACCTCCCCGAAGCCCTCGATTCGCAACTTGCCCCACGGCGACCTGCACGACGTCGTGCAGGTTCCCTCCGCCCTGCCCGGACCTCCCCGAAGCCCCGATTCGCAACTTGCCCCACGGCATCCTGCACGACGTCGTGCATGATCCCTCCGCCCTGCCCAGAGCTCCCCAAAGCCCCCGAATCGCAACTTGCCCCACGCCCACGTTGAGCCCGGCCAGGGGCGCGCGGTCGCAAGCGGGTCTGTCCGCGCATTGAGGAGTAGCTGAGGAGCAGGCACCCGGCCGGTGAGGGCGTCCCCCCATGGATAGCTTGGAGGTGAGAGGTCCAGTTTCGATGCCCCCTCCCCCCGCGCCGAGCATCCTGGGAGCCGCCAGCGCTCTTCCGGGCCCTGGGGCGAGCCAGCAGGAGCTGCTCAAGGAGCTCGAGCTCCTCTGGTCCGGCCGCCCGATCGACTGGGGTCGCCTCGAGCGGATCCACCGCGCGACACGTGTCGAGCGCAGGCACTTCGCCCTCCCGCTCTCCAAGCGCAAAGCGCTCATCTCGTTCTCAGCGCGCAACCGCTTCTGGCAAGAGGAGGCGGCCGCGCTGGCTGAGCGCGCCCTCGTCGACGCGCTGGCCCGTGCCAACCTCGCTCCGCAGGACCTCGATCACCTGTTCCTGGTGACCAGCACCGGGGTCGCCCTGCCCGGACTGGACGCTCGCCTGGCCAATCGCCTGCGCCTCAAGGACGTGCTCGTGCGCTGGCCGCTCGCCGGCTTTGGGTGCCTCGGCGGAGGCGCTGGGCTGGTCAGGGCGACCGAGGTGCTGCACTCCTTCCCCGAGCAGACCGCGGCGCTGCTGGCGGTCGAGCTCTTCTCGTGCACGCTGCAGCTCGAGGACCTGTCGGACGCGAACCTGATCGCCACCGGGCTGTTCGGCGACGGAGCGGGAGCGGTCGTGCTCGGGGGAGGAGAACGGCCACGCACCGGAGGCCCGCGCGTGGTCGCGACGCGCTCGGTCCTCTTCCCGGACACCGAATGGGTGATGGGCTGGGACGTGCGCGACACGGGCTTCGGCGTCGTGCTCTCCGAGAAGGTGCCGGCCCTGGTGCGCTCGCTGGCACGCGGTCCGGTGGACTCGTTCCTGGCCTCGGTGGGGATGCGCCGCGGCGACGTGCGCCACTGGATCGTCCATCCCGGCGGCCCCAAGGTGCTCCAGGCCCTGCAGTCCGCCCTGGAGCTGCCGGAGGGAGCTCTGCGACACAGCTGGCTGTCGCTGGCACAGGTCGGGAACCTCTCCGCGGCCTCGGTGCTTCACGTCCTGTGCGGAGCGCTGGACGAGGGCGAGGCGCACGCCGGGGAGGTCGGGCTCGTGCTCGCGTTCGGCCCGGGGTTCGGCGCCGAGCTCGCGCTACTGCGGTGGTAGGAAGGCCTGCAGGCCGACGACATGGACGACATGGGTGGAAGTCGTCGTCGGTCGACCACGAGGGCCCTCACCCCTGCCCTCTCCCATCGGTCGTTTCACTCCCTTCGGAGAGGGTTCTCATTCGGCGCCGAGCTCGCGGTGGTTGGCGTCACCGGGAAGACGGAAACGGCGCGAACACCTTCTCCAGCGGCACGCTCACCTCGGGAAACTCGATGGAGTTGAGAATCGAGGCCCGGTCGAAGCGCGCGACATGTCGATAGGCACCGCCCTCGGCGCGATAGACGCTGATCTGGGCGTGCTCAGGATCGACCACCCAGTACTCCGGGATGCCCCACTTGGCGTACAGGGCCTTCTTGAGCAGCTCGTCGTCGCTGCGATTGCTCGGCGAGACGATCTCCACTGCCACATTGGGGGCCCCCTCGATTCCCCGCTGGCTGACCGCCCCCTCGCGAGACATCCGGACGAGGATGAGGTCGGGCTGGACGATGTTGCTCTCCGAGAGAATGACGTCGGTGGGTGCGTTGAAGATCTCGGCGATTCCCCGCTCCTCGAGCTGCTGCATCAGGAGAAACTGAAGCCTGCGCGAGACCCGCTGGTGGAGGGTGCTGGGCGCAGGGAGCACGTGAAGGTCCCCCTCGATGAGCTCGTAGCGCCGCCCGTCGTTGGGCAGGCACGCGTACTCGCGGTAGGTCAGCGGTACGTCTGAATGGAAGCGCGTCACCATGAGCCTAGTTTAGCGCCGGCCTCGGTCCTCGATGAGCCGGGCTCCCGCTCTCGGCGTCCTTGTCGCCCAGTGTGCGCCCCATTAGGATTCGCGCCCGCCAAGGCGTTCAACCCGAAGGAGACCCCATGGCCGAGCACGTCTACGTCGCCGACATCGGCAAGCACGAAGGCAAGGAAGTCACGCTCAAGGGCTGGCTGCACAACCGCAGCTCCAAGGGCAAGCTGCACTTCCTGCAGGTGCGCGACGGCACCGGAACCATCCAGTGCGTGGTCTTCAAGGGCGACGTGGACGAGGCCACCTTCGTCGAGGCCGATCACCTGCCCCAGGAGACCTCGATCGAGGTCACGGGCAGCGTGCGGGCGGACAAGCGCTCGCCCATCGGCTTCGAGCTCGGCGTGAAGGGCTTGAAGGTCGTCGCCAAGCCGGTCGCCGAATTCCCGCTGGGCCACAAGGAGCACGGGGTCGCCTTCCTGCAGGAGAACCGGCACCTGTGGCTGCGCTCCTCGCGGCAGGTGGTGGTGATGAAGGTGCGCCACACCATCATCAAGGCCATCCGCGACTACTTCGACTCGCACGGCTTCACGCTCTTCGACGCTCCGGTGCTCACCCCCGCGGCCTGCGAGGGCACGAGCACGCTCTTCGAGATCCCCTACTTCGACATCGGCAAGGCCTACCTGACCCAGTCCGGGCAGCTCTACGGCGAGGCGGGGGCCATGGCGCTGGGCAAGGTCTACGTCTTCGGGCCCACCTTCCGCGCCGAGAAGAGCAAGACCCGCCGCCACCTGACCGAGTTCTGGATGGTCGAGCCCGAGGTCGCCTATATGGATCTCGCCGGCGACATGGACCTCATGGAGGACTTCGTCTGCTTCCTGGTGCAGCGCGTCCTGGAGAAGCACGAGAAGGAGCTGGCCACGGTGCTGGAGCGCAACGTGGACGTGCTCAAGAAGGTGCAGAAGCCCTTCCCGCGCATCACCTACTCCGAGGGCATCGAGCGCATCCAGAAGGCCGGCCACCCCATCAGCTGGGGCGACGACATCGGCGGCGACGAGGAGACGGTGCTCGCCAACCAGTTCGACCGCCCGGTGCTGGTCCACCGCTACCCGGCCGAGATGAAGGCCTTCTACTTCAAGAAGGACCCCGCCGACCCCAAGGTCGCGCTGGGCTGCGACATGCTCGCCCCCGAGGGCTATGGGGAGATCATCGGCGGCGGGCAGCGCGAGGACGACTACGAGACCCTGAAGAAGGCCATCGAGACCCACGGCCTGCCCCTCTCCGCCTTCGAGTGGTACCTCGACCTGCGCCGCTACGGCAGCGTGCCCCACGCCGGCTTCGGTCTGGGCGTCGAGCGGACCGTGGCGTGGATGTGCGGCCTGCACCACGTGCGTGAGACCATCCCCTTCGCGCGCATGATGGAGCGGCTCTCTCCTTAGGCCTCGCACGGAGACTACTGCTCCATCTCGGCGCCGAGCGTTGGCGTATTTCCGGGCAAGGCCTTAGCGCCGAGGCCGCGGCAAATGACGGGCCAAGCTCGGCGAATGGATGGTGCTGACCACCACCGGCGGCCGTTGTCACCAGA
>JACRCT010000182.1 GCA_016218885.1 Deltaproteobacteria bacterium
ACCGGCTGCGCCAACGTGGACGAGTGCGGCGACGTCGCGCTCAACAGCTGCGTCCCCGCCGCCCACGGCGGCACGTGTACCGACAGCCCAGGCAGCTACTCCTGCGGCTGCAAGGCAGGCTATGCCGGCGACGGCACCCCCGCCGGGACAGGCTGCACCAACGTGGACGAGTGCGGCGACGTCGCGCTCAACAGCTGCGTCCCCGCCGCCCACGGCGGCACGTGTACCGACAGCCCAGGCAGCTACTCCTGCGGCTGCCAGGCAGGCTATGTCGGCGACGGCACCCCCGCCGGGACAGGCTGCACCAACGTGGACGAGTGCGGCGACGTCGCGCTCAACGACTGCGTTCCTTCCGCCAGCGGCGGCGCCTGTACCGACAGCGCAGGTAGCTACTCCTGCAGCTGCCTGCCGGGCTATGCCGGCGACGGCACCCTCGCAGGGACCGGCTGCATCGACATCGACGAGTGCGCCACCGGGGCGCACGACTGCGGCTGGGACCAGTGTCGCAACACCGCCGGCAGCTTCGCGTGCCACGCGCTGCTCGGCGTCAGCCCCTTCCAGTCCCTTCTCGTCCGCATCGATCCCGCGACAGGGACCGGCTTCTGGAAGAACAGCTTCCCGGTGCTCCCGGGCTTCACCTTCACCGGCCTGAACAGCCTCAAGACGCATCCGATCACGGGTCAGCTCTTCGCCATCGCGAAGGTCTCGGGCGTGTCCGGTCGGGTGCTGATCCGTGTAGACCCGGCCACGCTGGAGGTGACGCAGGTCGGCAACCTGGGCGACAACTTCGCGTCCCTGGCCTTCAACGCCGATGGCAGCACCCTGTGGGGAGTGACCGGCAATGGCGCAACGGTGCCGGAGACCCTCTTCATCATCAGCCAGAGCGACGCCTCCAAGACGCTTGCCAAGACGCTGGGCAATGGCGCTGACGGCGAGGTCATCGAGTTCAACCCGAACGACGGATTCATCTTCCACTGGTCGGGTAACGGCACGGTCGTCTTCGAGAAGATCGACCCGAACAACGCCTACGCAATCACCAGCATCCCCATCGTCGGCACCACCAACGGCGAGACCTTCGGCGCCGTCTTCAATCCCCTCACGGGCCGCTTCCTCATCTCCAACATCGGCTCCGCCATGAACGACGTGAACCCTGACGGCAGGTGGGGTGCGCAATTCGGCAGCCTGCCCGACGATCTGCGCGGCCTGGCGTTCAACGATCGCGTCTCGCGGCACAACATCGTCCCCGCCGCAGGTCCTGAGGCCGGCGGCAACACGGTGACCGTCCGCGGTCTCCAGATCGCCGCAGGGGGAATAGCTCCCACCCTCAGGTTCGGCGTGGTCGACGACGCCGGCGGTGTGGACGCCACCGACGTGGTGGTGATCGACGACAACACGGTGACCGCCACCGTCCCCGCCGGCACTGGCACGGTGAACGTGCAGCTCGGCCAGTTCGGCGCCGCCAGCTACTCTTTTGCCGCCCGCTGGAGCTACACCTACCAGCCGTAGCCAGCCTCCGGTCGTAGGAGGTCCGAACCTTCGGCCGAGCTCGTCCTCGACGAGCCCGGCCGGGGCGAACCGGAACCTCCTGCGCTCGACGCGGGAGATCCTCGCCGCATCTTCCGGCCGGCGAGCAGGTCGGCCACCTCATGCAGGCCCAGGCTGCGCGCCTGAGCGCGCAGGAAGCGGAAGAGGGCGACGAGGAAGACCTTGTGCGTGGCATTGGCCACGCGAGGGTCGCTCGCCACCACCGGGCGCAGCGGCTTGGGATAGGCCACCGATGCCCAAGTGGACTCGCCGTGATTCATGGAAGCGGGCGCGGCTACGGCCGGGGCGCCGCGAGCGGGCGCAGGCGGTCGCTTGCCAGCGCGAGCGCGAGGCCGAGCATGACGAGCCCCGCGCCCAGCACCTCGGGCCGGCCCAGTCGCTCGCCGCGGAACGCCACGCCCAGCGAGAGCGCGACCACCGGCACCACCACCGAGATGAACGAGATGCGCGTGACCGGCCAATGGTTGACGAGCCACGCGTAGAGCCCGAACGCGCCCAGCGAGCCTGCCACCGCCAGGTAGAGCACCGGCCCGAGCGAGGCGGCCGTGCGCGGGAGCGGGTGGGGTTCGCCCGCGAGCAGGCTGGCGGTCACCGCCACCACCGCGCCGACCGCGGAGGCCACCGCGTTCGCGGGCAGCGGGGCCTGTCGCGGCCCGCGCTTGAGCACCACCCCTGAGGCCGCGGCGCACGTGGCCGCGACCACGGCCGCGAGCACCGGCAGCACCTCGAGCGTGCCCGCGAACCGTCCCGCCACGATCGACGTGACCCCCGCCAGCGCCACCACCGCGCCCGCCACCTTGAGCGGCACCAGCCGCTCGAGCCCCACCGCGCGCGCGAACAGAGCGGTCGAGAGCGGGATGGAGCCGTAGAGCACCGCCACCAGCCCGGACGGCACGCTCAGCTCGGCCCAGTAGAGCAGCGTCATGCTGAGGCCCATGTTGAGGAATCCGTAGCCGGCCGCCGCGCCCAGCGCCGCCCCGCGCGGGAAGCGCTGGCCGAGCGCCGCGACGATCGCCGCCTGAAGCGCGGCCGCGAGCGCCAGGCGCAGCGCCACCGCCCACAGCGGCGGGAGCGCGTCGTTCCCGATTGAGATGACCAGGAACGTGCTGCCCCAGATGAGGCTGCAGCCGGCGAAAGCGGCCCAGGCGGTGGTGGCGTGCCCGGAGGCGGGTGCGTGGTCGTCCAAGGGGACTCCGGTGGGTCGCGCGCGGCGGTGTTCGAGGGATGGACCGAGCGCAGGGTATCAGCAAGGGCGAGCAGACTACGGGACGGGGGTAGGTGTAGCCTCGGTTCGCAACTGCGGCTGGTTCGAGGGCTCCCGCTTCTTCGCGCCGGCACCGGGCTCCTCGACTCGACGTCGATACCCAGGCGATCCCGGGATCTCGCAGCTCGAGCGTACGAGGCGCCGCTTCTAGTGCTCAGGGGACGACCATGGGTTTCCGCCGGACCGCAGGATTCGCGCTCTTGGTTCTGACGGCTGCTGCGTGCCAGATCGACGATGCCGCGGACCGCGGACCAGACGCAGCGGAGGTGGCGGGGCTGGACGCCTACCAGGACGACGCCGGCGACAAGGATGCCGAATCGCATCCGGATGCCGGTTCTTCTCTCGATGCCTCCACGTATCCGGACGATGCGGCACTTGGCGATTGCTCGTTTCCCCTCGACGCTTCCACCGGCCCCAGCGACGCCGCGGTTCTCGACGATGCCTCCTTGGCATTCGACGCCGCTACCGAGGTCGATGCCTCCGCTGCGCCGGACGCCTCGAGCCAGCCCGACGCCACGACGCAAGCGGCCGACGCATCGAGTCCGGGGAGCGCCGTGCTCTTCGGAGGCTGCTCGGATAACTGCTGGACGCTTCTCAACGACACCTGGATTTGGGACGGCGCTGCGTGGACGCAGCGAAGCGTCAGCGGTCCTCCCGTGCGCAACAGCCACGCGATGGCGGCGCACAATGGTCAGGTGGTGCTCTTCGGCGGCTTCGATGGGGACCAGTCTCTGGGCGATACCTGGACCTGGGATGGGAGCGTCTGGGCCCAGCAGAGCGTGAGCGGTCCTCCGGCGCGCAGCTACCCTGCGATGGCGACGTTGAACGGGCAGGTCATGCTCTTCGGGGGTTTCGATAGCACCGACTTCGGCGACACCTGGACGTGGAACGGCGTCGCGTGGACTCAGCGCCAGGTCACCCCGAGCCCTCCCGCGCGCGAGCAGCACGCGATGGCCGCGCTGGATGGCAACATCGTGCTCTTCGGTGGTTGGACCCGACAGGGTCCCTGCCTGGGTGACACGTGGACCTGGGACGGGGCCTCGTGGACGCAGCGGCACCCGAGCCAGAGCCCACCGGCGCGCGGGCGGCACGCGATGGCGACGCTGGATGGAAAGGTGGTGCTCTTCGGGGGCAATGACGACAACGGAAATCTGGGCGACACCTGGGTCTGGGACGGGAGCAACTGGATTCGGCAGGACCCGAGCAGCAGCCCGCCAACGCGAAACTCTGGCGTGGCGGCGGCGCTCTCCAGCGGGCTCGTGCTGTTCGGGGGCATGCAGGGGTTCAACCCGCTCTTGAGTGACACGTGGACCTGGGACGGAAGTGCCTGGTCGCAGCGAAGCGTCTCCGGGCCCGTGGGGCGGATGCTCTCTGCAATGGCAGCGATGCCGTAGGTCGAGGCGACGGCCTCGCCTCGGGACCGGCTCCGCGGTCGATCCCATTTCCCGCCTCGGTTTCACACGCCAGGTGCAGAGGCGGCAGCTGGAGATGCCGAGCCACTCCTGTCGCCGGGGGCGCACTGCGCACCGCGGCTGGCCCCATCGAGATAGCGCTCGGGTGGCCTGGATGCGGGTGGCGAGCGACAGGAGTCGTCTTCGCCGCTCGGCAAGAGGTGCACCGGACGGGCGGCTGGAGTAGGATGCGCACCTTTCATTGTCCCGAAATCACTGGAGTGAAGAATGCGAACCTCTTTGAAGCGGTCCCTGGCTGTGACTCTGTGCGCGCTGGCGATGCCCACCCTGTGGCTTGCCTGCGGTGGCGGTGATGAGACCGACCCCGGGTTGGATGCCAGCGTGGCGCCCCGGGACGCGAGCCAGCAGGGCGGGTCTGATGCAACCACGCAGGCGGGGCTCGACGCAGCTGGGCAGGCGGGGCTCGACGCGGCTGGGCAGGCGGGGCTCGATGCAGCAGCGCAGGCGGGGCAGGACGCTTCCACCCCTGTGGGCCCGGATGCCGGCGGCGGGGACGACGGGTACGGCAAGATCGACACCATCGACTTCACGACCCCGTACTTGCTCGATTTCGCCCAACTCAATGACCAGGCCTACCAGCAGGCACACCAGAACGGCTTCATTCAGGGAGCGGCCTTCACCGGCACCTACACCTCGACCGGCAAGGCCATCCCGCCGGCGGGTTCGAGCACCATCGCCCTCGGAGCGCACGGCGCCGGCCAGAACCCCTTCGTCGGCGTCATCCAGCAGTCTGTCTCCGGTCAGACGGTGGTGAACCCCATCGTCCAGATGCAGTTCTACAGCGACACCATCACCCCGGGGGCGAACCCCATCGGGCTGACCGAGTCCGACAAGGCCATGCTCTTCATCATGGATTCCCAGGGCTCCAGCTCCTGCATCGCCGCGATCGGGGTCGGCTCCATCAACGTGGGGGCCGCCGGCAACACCACCGCCGAGGGCGGCTCGATCTCCTTCACGGGCTCGAACGTCCTGCTCTACCACCCGACGAACACTCCCTATGGAGATATCTCCGCGCAGATCACGGCGCAGGGAGAGACCGTCTGCCCGAAGCAGTAGCCGTCGCTAGAGCAGTTGCTCAACTGCCAGGATGACCGGAGGGGCTCGGCGCCAAGCTGAGCCCCTCTGTGCGTTGCAGACAGCATCGGCTGCACACTGTCTCTTCCTTGAGCTTAGGAATCGGGTGCAGGGCCCAGGTTGACCGGCTCGCCGCCGCCGATCCCGAGAGCAGCACGAGCCGCCCCTTGGGTATCTGGTGGAGCGCGGCGCCGGCCCCGCGCGCACCAAGTTCGATCGGCGCACGCCGGACAGAAGGCTGGCCAGGTTGGCATGATCCCGGAGAGGACCTTCGGCGCCTTGCGCGAGCCCTCCGTGGGCTGATTCGGCCCTCATCCGCGGGCGGTCTCCAGGAAGGGTTTGCCGCGAGGCCGATCGGGCATACTGCGGCCCATCATCGGAGGCCAACCCGCCATGCTTCGCCTCGTCCTCGCTACCCTGATCCTGGTCAACCTCGGCGGGCTCGGCGCCTGCGCCTCGAGCACACCCTCGGGCGAAGACGCCGGTTCCTCCGGCTTCTTCGACGCAACCACGACGATCCCTGACACGGGAAAGGTCGAGCCGGCCGACGCCTCGTCGCTGCTCGATGCCGCGACTCCCGCGCCCGGGGAGGACGCCTCCACCCCCGTCTCCGAGGACGCTGGCGCCGATGCCGGTCCGGTGGCGCTGCGGCCAGCGAAGGTCGATCTGTTGATCGTGGTCGACAACTCCCGAGCGATGCAGGACCACGAGCAGGTGCTCGCCAACAGCGTCGGTGCCCTCGTGCGCTCGTTGGTGAATCCGCATTGCCTCGACGCGACCGGCGCCAGCGTCACGCCTCAGCCCTCGAGCGGGCAGGAGGCGTGTCCGAGCGGCTCGTCGCGCCGCTTCGCTGCCATCGCCGATCTCCACCTGGGCGTGATCACCACCAGCCTAGGCGGCCACGGCAGTGACTCGTGCCCCGCGTCAGAGCCCTTCTCCTGCCCCGACGGGTCCACGAACACCTCGCAGGACGACCACGGCCACCTCATCGCACGGACGAGCCCGTGCGACGGAGCGGCCATCCCCACCTATCTGGGCCAAGGCTTTTTGGCCTGGGATCCACAGGCGCGGCTGACGCCCCCGGGCAGCGCCGACCAGAGCGCCTTCGAGGAGACCGCGCGCCAGCTCGTCCTCGGAGCCGGCCACGCCGGCTGCGACTTCCCCTCGCAGCTCGAGAGCTGGTACCGCTTCCTCGTCGACCCCGAGCCCTACGCCAGCCTGGCGGTGGGGGCCTCAGGGAGGGCCGAGCCGCAAGGCATCGACGAGGTGCTCCTGGAGCAGCGTGCCAGCTTCCTGCGCCCCGACTCGCTGCTCCTCGTGGCGGTGGCGAGCGACTCCAACGACTGCTCGGTCCGGGAATCGGGGCAGTACTTCCTGGCCCTGCAGAGCAGGATGCCGGGGAACCCCAATGTGCCCTTCCACCTGCCCCGGGCGCGCAGCGAGTGCGCCAGCGTCCCCAACGACGAGTGCTGCCGGTCCTGCGGCCAGCAGCCGGGCGACTGCCCTGCCGACCCCAACTGCGCCCAAGGCGCTCTGCCCGAGAAGGACGACCACCTCGCGCTGCGCTGCTTCGATCAGAAGCGCCGGTTCGGCATCGACTTCCTCTATCCGGTCGATCGCTATGTCGAAGCGCTGAGCTCGCCCATGGTGCCCAACCGCGCCGGAGAGCTGGTCCCCAACCCGCTCTTCGCCTCTGCCACCGCGGGCGGACCGGTGCGCGATCCGTCGCTGGTGGTACTGGCGGGGATCGTCGGCGTGCCCTGGCAGGACGTGGCCCGTTCCCCCGCCGACCTGTCGCTCGGGTACCGCGACCACCAGGAGCTGGAAGAGCCGCGCGTCATGGGGCGCAGCACCTGGGAGGGAATCGTCGGCGATCCGGCAAGCTCCTCGATGCCGCTCGACCCCCACATGATCGAGTCGTCCTCACCGCGCAGCGGCACCAACCCGTTCACCGGCGATGCGCTGGCGCCGCCGACCTCTCAGCCCGGCACCGACCCCATCAACGGCCACGAGTACACCCCCGGGTTGAAGGACGGCGTGGTGGTCGCGCCGGACGACCTCGAGTACGCCTGCATCTTCGAGCTGCCGCAGTCACGCGACTGCGCCGTCGTGCTCACCGGCGACTGCCGGTGCGCCGAGCCGACCAACGACAACCCGCTGTGCGTCGAACCGCCGGGGACGCCGGGAGCGCGGACGCTGCAGACCCACGCCGCTGCCTACCCCGCGCTGCGCCAGCTCTCGCTGCTGCGCCACCTCGGCGCCCAGGGGGTCGTGAGCTCGATCTGCCCCGCGCAGCAGGACGACCCGTCCCGGGCCGACTACGCCTATCTCCCGGCAGTCCAGGCGATGAGCGACCGCGTCGCGTCCCGCCTCGCCCCTCCTCCCTGACTCAGTGATTCCGGTTGCCCGCGTCGCAGCACCTCTGGCCTCAGATGGAGAACCGGACCGAGATCAACAAAGGGGTCGCTGGGCCGTTCTCCCGACGAGGCAGCGCCCGGGCATCGTGAAAGGGCAGGGCTCGGCGCTCCTGTGGAGCGTCGGAGAGACCGAGGTCCTTGCGAAGGACCTGGTTGTAGCGCTCGACGCCTTCATTCGCTTCGCCTCGCTGGTAGTAGTTGCTGTCCGGAGAGCGAGGCGTGGTCGTCAGCGCGGTGTAGACGACGGTGGCGACCATCACCATCGCGCTGGCTCCCAGGGTGACCAGCCCGTAGGTCAGCATGTCTTCCGGGAACACGTGGTTGGGCTCATTGAGAGTGTCCAGCCCTCCCATCATCGACATGATGAGGCCCGCTCCCAGGCCCACACCGCCGAGCACGAAGCCGCCGATCGTGAGGCCCTTGATGCGGGGGCGTTCGGGCTCGTAGAGCTTCAGCATCTCCTGCGGCACGGGCTGGTCGTTGAGCAGCGAGAGGCGCTTGGCGAACGCCAAATGCGAGACTCGCTGGCCATCGACCATGATGAACCACGGGCGCTCCGCGACGATGCTCCCCCAGCCGCCGTACATCACCACCCTGTCCTCCTCGACGATCTTGGCCTTGGTGCGTTCGTAGGTCTCGGCCGCGGGCTCGCTGCCCAACGCGGGTGCTGCGACCAAGAGAGAGCCAAGCAGCAATCCAAGCCGGCCAGCATTCATGACGGTCTCCATCCAGGTGTGAGAGTGGGAGAGGGGGCATGACCTCGCCTGTCTTCTGGACGTGAGCTCGCGGCCGCCGTTGCACGGCGATGGCCCAGCCGCAGGTCGAGGAAGGCCACCGCGCGACCGAAAGATGGACTCCTGCTTGCTTTGCCGCCCTCGTGCCGCCGGGCGAAGGCACGCGCGGACACCGAGCGCACGGGTCGCGCGCCCGCGGAATGTGTGGGATCCCTGCTGGCCCAAGGAGCACTCGGGCCTGTGGGGGCGCCGGGAGCCCCTCGGCGCTCGGCGCCACGTCGCCGCGCAAGCGACGGCGTTCACCTACTCGAGCGCACCCCCGGCCCGCGGGGCTGCTCTTGGCGGGGGGCTTCGGCGGTCACGGTGCCGACGCCCAGAAGTCCGAGGGCGGACCGGGGGGCCGGCAGCAAAGGGAGCAGAAGGCATTCTCTAGACGAGTGCTTCGAGCAACGCCGATCCCTGACTTGCCTTTCGCTGGAGCGCTGGGCGCCGCGTCAAGGAGGCGTTTCCTGGCCCACAAAGGGTATTCGCGCCTGCACGGGATCGACCCGGGTCCCCGCTGGCAGCCTCAGTCGCTCTCTTGCATCCCGCCATGCTTTCTCAAGATCGGTCACGAGAGGGTCCTCGTATTCCCTGGTGACCGGGAGAAGTGGGGTGACCTGTGACTCTGGAGCGAAGCGCAGCAGCAGGAGCCGCAAGCTCTCTCGCAGCACCGCCGGGGAGCTGTCGCCGTGGGCGAGTGAGGTCTCGAACGCGCCGACGAAGGTGGCGTCCAACTGCGGGTTCTTGGTTCCCGCCAGAAGCTTGAGCGTCATTGGCAGGGTCGAATCCGTCGTCGGTTCGGCCAGAAATCCCCCAGCCAAGCGATCCAGCTGGGCCGACGAAAGGGCAGGCAGCCTCTCGCGGCGCGTGCCATCGTAGAACGCGCGCTCATCGAGCTCGCGCGCCAGCGCATAGAGCCCATGCCAGCGGGTCGCACGGCGCTCGGCCGCTGCGACCAGCCACTCGAGTTGCTCTTCAGGTCGGACCTTGCCGCGCTCGTGAAGGGCGGCTGCTTCGCGGACGCGCTCGACGAAGAGAGGCAGGTCGGCCTCTGCCGGATACAGGCTTCCAACGCAGCTGCCCTCTCCGCTCGGACGCAGGTCCAGACGAACGCCCGTCTGGTGGCCGACGAGGAACTCGGGAACCTCGATATCGGCTCCGTCGAGCGGGCACTTGATGAGCTGCTTGCTGGCGGCGGGCGCTGCTGCCGCAGCAAGAAGCACGGCGAGGAAAAGATGGGTCACCTGCTCCCTCCCTGCAGTTCGGCAGTTGTCAGGCAGCGAGCCTACCGTCTTCGAGGCCCGCTGCAGAGCGTCCCTCTGCAGTGCAACAGCTTCGACAACGCAAGCCGAAGGGAGTTCGCCACCAAGCTCCTGCAGGCAGGCGCCCGCCAGCTCGGGCAGTGAGCCCATGACCGGCGGAGCGTCCACGCGTCGGTTGCTCGAATGCGCAGGAGCGTGTTGGCCAGCTCTCCGGCCCCGCCTCACTGCCTTCCTTCGGCGAGCGTGCTGGTATCATCCGCCGCCGCACGCAGTGAGGCGCCGAGAGGATATGTCCCAGATTCTGCTCGCCAACCGCTATCGCGTGATCGAGGAGCTCGGCCGGGGAGGCATGGGGGTCGTCTTCCGGGTGGTGGATACGCTGAACCGCAACCAGGTCCTCGCCCTGAAGACCATCCGCTCCGAGCGGAGCTTCGACGAGGCGCTGCGGCTGCGTTTCAAGGCCGAGTTCCACACGATGGCCCGGCTGCGGCACCCGAATACCGTGTTGGTCACCGATTTCGCCCAGCTCGACGAGCGTACGCACTACTTCACGATGGAGTACGTCGAGGGAGAGTCGCTCGACGGGTTGATGGCTCGCGGGCGCCTAAAGATCGAAGAGGTGGCGCGCTACACCGTTCAGCTCCTGCAGGCGCTGCAGTTCATTCACGCCCGGCTGTTCGTCCATCGCGACATCAAGCCGGCCAACCTGCGGATCACCTCCGACGGAGTCCTGAAGCTCATGGACTTCGGCTTGATCCAGCAGCTGGGCCTGCGTGCCAGCGGGAAGATCGAAGGCACGCTGGGGTACATGCCACCGGAGGTGTTCCTCGGCGGCGTGCTCAATGCCACCTCCGACCTCTACTCGGTAGGCTGCGTTCTGTTCGAGATGCTCGCCGGTCGCCTGCCGTTCGTGGGGAGCGCCGCCGACCTGCGTGCCAGCGCTCGGCGTCCTGCGCCACCGGTGCGCGCTTTTCGCCCCGACGCGCCGCCGCAGCTCGAGGCCATCGTCGCGCGCCTGCTGGAGAAGGACCCGAGCCGGCGCTATGGCTCCGCGCGGGCGGTGATCGAGGACCTCTGCGCGCTGGCGGGGCTCGGGCGGGCCGGAGAGAGCCCTGAGCAGAGGGCCAGCTACCTGATCACCGCGTCCATCGTCGGGCGCGACCGCGAGCTCGCGTTGCTCCGAGAGGCGCTGGCCGCCACGCGAGCGGGAGAGGCCCGCTCGATCTTCGTCGGTGCGCCGGCCGGGGTCGGCAAGTCACGCCTCGTGAACGAGCTGGTGCTGTCCGCCAAGCTCGACGAGATGCTCGTGCTTCAGGCGCGCTGCGTCGACGACAACGCGGCTCCGTACGAGGTCGTCGCCCAGGCCTTGCGCCCGCTCATTCCGCTGACGTCTGCGCAGGCTTTCGCGAGCTGGGGGCCGGCCCTGGCACGAAGCCTTCCGGAGCTCGCCGACCAAGGCGTCGCCGCCGCCCCACCGCTGCCCGCGGGCCAGGAGAAGGCGAGGTTCCAGGCGGCCGTGCTCGCCTGGCTGGGCGAGATCACTCAGGAGCGGCCGCTCCTCCTCTTCGTCGACGACCTGCAGTGGTGCGACCGGCCGAGCATGGAGGTGCTCAATGCCTGCATCCGCGAGCTGCGCGCCAAGCCCATCCTCGTTCTGGGGACGTTCCGCTCCAACGAGGCGCCCCCCTCCAGCCCGGTATGGCACACGATCGGCGAGGGGCACACCTGCCACCTCCAGCTGGACGCTCTCGACCTGCCCCGCACGACGCAGCTCGTCGCGGCGATGCTGCCCGGTCTGCATGCCGACGCGACCTTGATGGAAGCGCTTCAGAGGAGCACGGGCGGCAATGCCTTCTTCGTGACCGAGGCCCTGCGCTACCTCATCGAGGTCGGGGCCGTCGTCGCCAGTGGGGGCCAATGGAGGCTCCCCGGAGGGCTGACGCGAGTGGAGCTTCCCGGCAGCGTCGAGCACACCATCCGCTGCCGGCTCGAGCGGCTGGGCGTGCCGGCGCTCGAGCTCGCCCAGGTCTCGGCCGTCATCGCCGCCGCGGCCCCCCGCCTGGATTGCGAGACGCTGCTCTCGGTGAGCCAGGTCGGCGAGGAGGACCTCTTGTCCGCGCTCGACGAGCTGATCGAGCATCAGGTCCTGTACCGCGAGGCGGCCGAGTACGCCTTCGCCCACGACCGGATGCGCGAGGTCCTCTATTCCGACCTTTCGGCCGCGCGGCGCGAGGAGCTTCATCAGCGCTGCGGCGAGCACCTCGAAGCGCGGACCACGAGCGGAGGCGGTGTGGGGTCCAGCGCGCTCGCCCACCACTTCGGGCGGGGCCGCGACGTGCTGCGGGCGTTCTGCTACGCGCGAAGGGCGGGCGACGAAGCGCGCATCGCCGGGCAGGAGGGGGTGGCGCTGGCCTGGTGGCAGCAAGCCGACCGCTCTCTCCAGGCCGTTGCGCCACCCGACAAGGAAGCCCAGCAGTTCGCCCTGTGGTGGGACATCGGGTCGGTGGGCAGCATCCCTGCTCCGCTTGCGGCCGCCGCCGCACTCGAGAAGTGCATCCGGATGCTGGAGGAGCGCAAGGACCTGCCTGGCCTGGCCCCCGGCTCTCCGGAGTGGGTCCGCCGACGATGCGAGAGCTATCTCTCGCTGTGCATCGCGAGCTCGGGAAACCCCCGGCGTGGCATCCCCAGTGGCCGCCGCGCGCTGGAGTTGCTGCCGGAGCGTGGAAGCCCGCTCGAAGCCGGAACCCGGGTCGCGCTGGGGGCCTGCTTCAATGCCGCGGGCCGCATCGACGAGATGCGCGAGGAGATCCGCAAGGCTCAGCGGATCTACGCCGGGATGGAGCCTGCCAAGCTCGGCGCGCACGAGTCGATGGGCTTCGTGGGCAGGGATCTCGTCGGCGGCTTCGTGACCCTGCAGGGGTACCGATTCGACGCCGCGGCCGCTGAGAGCTGTGAGCGGGTGGCTGAGACGCTCCGCCTGCAGAGCATCTGCGTCCCCGGCCTGCGGCTCGCGCAAGCTGCCTGGTTTGCCCTGACGGGAAGGCACGACGAGGCGATGGCGCGGCTTGACGACGTCGCGCAGACCCTCCGCAACAGCGGTGCGCCCCCGCTTCTCTTGGCGATGGCCCTCTACGCCATCACCCACGCGCAGCGCGAGGAGTGGGAGGAGGCGCTGGCGGTGGATCGGCAGGCCAGGGAGCTGGCCGAACCCAACTTCCCGCCGGCGTTTCTCATGCTCGACGTGGTCGTGGCGCGGGCGCAGTTGGAGCAGGGGCGCAGGGAGGCAGGGGAGGTCGAGAAGCTGCTCGAGACGACCCTGCAGCGCAGCCTGGACCAGGAGATCTACCTGCCCGCGATGCAAGCCCTCGTCGCGCTCGGCGACGTCGCCGCGCGGCAGCAGCGCTGGGATGCGGCGCGGCGACGATTCGAGGAGGCCCACGCGCTCTGCGCGGAAGGCATCGCCCGAAACCCGCTCTATCAGGCCATCGCCGCTCGCCGGCTGGGGGACGTCGCGCTCGCTGTTTCGGGGACGGACTCTGCCGGGCGCGAGGCCGCCTACGCGCGCTATCAGGAAGCGCTGGCCATCGTGATCCAACCCGAGCAGGACAACCTCATCGAGCAGGGGCGGACGCTGCGGGCCATCGGCGAGTGGCACCAGGCGGGAGGCGATGCGGCTGCGGCTCGCCAGGCCTGGGAGGAGGCGGCGAGGCTCTTCACCGCCATCAGGAACCCCGCCGAGCTGCGTCGAGTGGAAGGGCGTCTCCAAAGTCTCGGTGCAAGAGCGACCCCACCCGCTGCCTGTGAGTTCGCACCTGCCCGTCCCGGTCCCGGCCAGACGCTGATCGGTACGCGAGACGACGAGAGCCCTGCGGCGAATGGAAGACCGGCCGGGAACGGGGGAGGGGAGTCCCAGAAGGCTGGGGGCTCGTGAAACCAAGGCCGGGCTGGCCAGTGTCGGGCGCCGTTTGGCATCGACCCGACCCACCAGCCGGCGCCTCACAACCGGCGTCCGACCCACCGCGGGGCAGTCCACGAAGGTGGACTTGGGTGGTGTAGCCGCCGGCCTTCAGCCGGCGGAAGACCGATCCCCGGGGCGGGTGTGGTTCTTGGGGCCCGTCGATGTGCACCGGAGTCTCGGTGGAAAACCGGCCGGGAACGGGGGAGAGGAGTCCCAGAAGGCTGGGGGCTCGTGAAACCAAGGCCGGGCTGGCCAGTGTCGGGCGCCGTTTGGCATCGACCTGATCCACCAGCCGGCGCCTCACAACCGGCGTCCGACCCACCGCGGGGCAGTCCACGAAGGTGGACTTGGGTTGTGTAGCCGCCGGCCTTCAGCCGGCGGAAGACCGGTCCCCGGGGCGGTGTGGTTCTTGGGGCCCGCCGAGTCAGCCCTTGCCAGCCCGGTAGCGCTCGGGGTCGATCTCCGCGCGCTCCATCCAGCGGTAGAGCTGCCGTGGATGGACGCTGAGGTCACGCGCGGCCTGCACCACGTTCCCGCCCGCCCGCTCCAGCGCAGCGACGATCTCGGGCGGCCCCGGCTTGGGTCTTGGGGCAGCGCCGTCAGCCGCCACCGTGGCTTCGGCGTCGGGGACGGCCTTGAAGGCCTCGGGCGGCGGCAGGTGGCTCAGCTCAATGGGCCCCTCGCCCGCCAAGACCGAGGCGCTGCGCAGCACGGCCCGAAGCTGGCGCACATTGCCGGGGAAGCCCGAGCAGAACAGCCGGCGGGCGGCGGCGGTGCGGATGCTGGCCTTGGCCACGCCGCACTCGCGCAGGAAGAAGCGGGTGAGCACGCCCAGGTCCTCGCGTCGCTCGCGCAAAGGCGGCAAGCGGGCCACGAACCCGGTGAGGCGGCTCAGGAGGTCGGGGCGGAATCCACGGCCATCGGCGAGGATGTCGCGGTTGGTGGCGGCGAGGACCCGGACGTCGGTCGAGAGCCCCTCCGCGGTTCCCAGTGGGGTCACCAGGCCGGTTTCCAGGCAGCGCAGGAACTTGGCCTGGGAGGCCTCGCCCATGTTGGCGATCTCGTCGAGGAGCAGCGTGCCGCCGTCGGCGAGCACCAGCTCCCCGGTGCGTGGCTCCTGGGCGCCGGTAAAAGCCCCTCGCCGGTGGCCGAAGAGGACCGACTCGAGGAGCCCCTCGGGAATGGCGCCGCAGTCGATGGCCCGAAACGCGCCCGTCCGCCGGCTCAGCTCGTGAAGCGCCCGCGCGACGATCTCCTTGCCGGAACCGGTCTCGCCCATGACCAGCACGGGCTCGCGGGTAGAGGCGATGGCCTCCAGCTGGCGGACGAGCTCCGCCAGCTCGGGGCATCGCGTGAAAGTGGGGCCGAGCCGCACGCCTTCCGGCGCCGCCAACAGCGGTCGAGCCAGACGCTCCTCGATGCGGCGGTAGCAGAGCAGCGTGTGGCCTATCTCGACCAGGTCGCGGTCGCGTAGCGGCGCGGTCTGGATGCGCTGGCCCGACACCAGGGTGCCGTTGCGGCTGCCCTGGTCGACGATCTGGTAGCCGCCTTCGGGCGTCGGCTCTAGCAGGGCATGCTGGGACGACGCCCAGGAGTCCGGCAGCTCGAGCATCTGGTCGCCCACCATCCGGGCGTGCTGCGTGCCGGCCTCGCCGCGCAGAAGCTTCACCGATGACCGGCCATCGAGGAGGAAGAGGCCAGAGTCGTCCGCCAGCAGGTCGTCGTAGCGCAGGACGACGCTGAGGACGTCCACCAGGCCCGAGCTGGATCCCGGCTCGTTCTCAGTCAGCGTCTCGGCCATAGCGATGGAAGGGGGCGGGGGAGAGGTGTTCGAGGCGGATGCTCGGGCACGTCTCGAGGCCCTGTCAACGGCCCTCCAACCCGACTGCATGAGTGGCCTGGTCTGACAGCTGTCTCTGACGTCAGACCTGGGGTTCGTCCCGCGGGCGGCCTCATTGACCCGCGCCGACCCCAACCCGCCGAAATCACGACCGCCTTTCGATTCCCAGGCACTGCCATCGGCCCGGCCCGGCGCTTGCCTACGCGCGGGCGAGATTCGAGCCTCGGTTCGCCAGGTCGCTGGCGATCGGGCTCCCGAAGCCAGAGACCAACGCTCGCGCTGCGTCATCGGCGCCAATCGGAGTGGATGCCAATGAGATCGACAACCTGGGCCTCGGGGCTCCTTCTCGCTGCTCTGCTGGCCTCGGCGTGCACCTCCGAGCAGACGCGAGACTCGTCGGGCCGGCGAGATCAGGCGATGGACACTCGTGGGGTCGGCTCTTGCTGCGAGGTCCACGCCACTCCGGGCTGCCAGGACTCGGTCATCGAGGCCTGCGTCGGCGCGATCTCGGCGGACTGCGTCGCGGTTGGCGGTGCCTGGGCGGAGCACTGCATCCGTGCTGCCAAGGGCCCGGCCTGCGGCCTGTACTGCCCCAGCACCTGCTGCACCGCGCACACTGGCGGCTCCTGCGACGACAGCTCCATCTCCAACTGCGTCTGCCTGGGCTACGGCATGCCGAGCTGTTGCTCTGGCGACTGGGACCAGTCCTGCGTCGACCGGGCGCGCAGCTCCTGCAGCCTGAAGTGCCCTTACCCTCCCACCAACGACTGCTGCACCGTGCACCAGGGTCCGGGATGCACCGACCCGGCCCTCGAAGCCTGCGTGCTGGCCAACAGCCCGACGTGTGGCTCCTCCGACTGGTTGGGCCTGTGTATCCAGACCGCCGCCGTCACCTGTGGCGCCTGCCAGGAGCGGTGCGGCAACGGGACCTGCGAGGCCGGCGAAAACTGCGTCTCCTGCTCGGGCGACTGTGCCTGCAGCGCCCCGCAGACCTGCAACGTGGCCGCGCGGGCCTGCTGCACGCCGAGCTGCAACGGCAAGCAGTGCGGGCCCGACGGCTGCGGCGGCACCTGTGGCAGCTGCGACAGCGGCGACCTCTGCATCCTCGACGACTGCATCGCCGGCCAGTGCCAGCACACGCCTCGCAACTGCAACGACGGCAACGCCTGCACCGTCGACGGGTGCCAGGCCGGCTCCTGCACCTACGCGCCCCTCAACTGCGACGACGGCAAGCTCTGCACGCAGGACACCTGCGACCCCGCGGCGGGGTGCCAATACGCCTCCGGGAGCGGCTCCTGCGAGGACGGTGACCCCTGCACCGTCGGCGACGTATGCAACTTCGGCCTGTGCGTCCCCGGACCCCGCGAGCCGGGCTGCTGCCAGCCTCGATGCGACGAGACCCAGTGCCTGAACGACGGCTGCGGCGGGCCCTGCTCCCAGTACGTCTGCGAGGACTGGAACGAGTGCACGGACGACGCCTGCGCCGCCAGCGGGTGCACGCATACGCCCCACACCCGCCGCTGCAACCTCTATGACCCCTGCCACCCCAATGACACCTGCAGCGGCGGACAGTGCGTCGCCGGGCCGCCGCTCGACTGCGATGACCACAACCCGTGCACCAACGACCTCTGCATGTTCGGCCAGGGCTTCTGCATGCACAACGACAACCAGGATCCCTGTGACGACGGCGACGTGTGCACCGTGGGCGATGCCTGCTCCGGCGGCGCCTGCGTCCCCGGCCCGCGCGATCCGCAGTGCAGCGGCAGCACCAGCCGTGACCTGGGAGCGCCGCTGGGGATCGTCAACTTCGACGTCCCGCTGCCCGGCGGCTGCTTCCGCGGTGACAAGGTCCTCCCCAACTGCGAGGGCCTTCCCTTCTGCGTCTTCGAAGCCACCCTGTGCCCGGGCGCGGGTCAGGGCGAGATCATCACCCTGGCCGCGGAGGTCAACTTCGGGCCGCTCGAATACCACCGCCTCGAAGGCACCTGGGGCGACGACGGCTGGACGATCGAGTCGCGCAACCAGAGCATCCTCGACTGGAAGGGCTTTCCCGGGACGGTCCCGAACGAGGTCGACCTCCTGTTGCGGTGCGACGTGGAGGGCGAGTCGCGCGCCGAGGTTCATATGGGGTACGCGCCGTTCGATTGGGACCCGACCTACTACCTCGATATGACCGGGTCCGTCTCCTATGGTCCCCAGGGCGCGAACCTCACCTTCGACGTCGCGCTCGGCGAATACCGGCCCCTGGCCAAGCTCGGAGTCCACAGCCCGCTCTATCCGTTCTTCCTGGCTGACGCGCGCCTGCTCGCCACCAGCGCCCTGGATGTCGAGGACGGCTGGACCTGGGAGGTGACGCTGACCGGGCGCGCGCAGGTCGTCACGCTCGGCCTCACGCTGGATGCGCAGGTCAGCGGCGAGGTGACCGGGCTGCCGTCCATCGTTTGGACCGGGCAGATCCCCGGCGACCTGGAGGTCCTCTCGCAGGCGGCGGGATTCGTGTCCCTGCACAGCCCACAGCTCACCATCACGCTCGCCAACGACACGCTCCAGGTGTCGCTCGAGGGCGACTCCGCGCTCCTCCTGGGCGGGCGCCGCTTCGGCGCCCATATCCAGGCCAGCGGGGAGCTGCGCAGCGACGCCAGCCTCAGCTACGGAGGAACGCTCGACGAATGCTCCTCGATGCCGTTCTGCACCTTCCACTTCGACACCGACGACGGCGTCCACGCCAGGGTCGCCGCCCAGCTCGGCTTCTATCCCTTCGGGACCGTGGACATGACTGGGACGGTCGCGACCGGGAACTGGTGCCTGGGCGGTACCGCCGGCGCCGGCCTCTTGGGAGGCATCGTCGGCGACGTGCAGGGTGAGCTGCAGCTCTCCTACTGCGTGAACGACCTGGTGAAGCGGGTGACCATCCCCGCATGGTGGCCGTTCCGCTTCGACCAGAGCTTCCAGGTCAGCGCCACTGGGAATCTGGTGGAGATCCCTGGGGGCGCTCGGCTCGATTTCGACCTCGCCCTCGGCGCCTACGATCCGCTGCACGACTGGGGCGGCAGCTGGATTGGATTCCAGCTGGCCAACGCGCGGCTGCGCGCCACCGCGACGTTCGCCGCCGCGCTGGGATCCTCGGAGTGGCAGGTCGCTCTCACTGGAGAGCATCGACTCAACAGCCAGGGCTTCGACCTCACGACGACCTTGACCGGCGAGGTCAGCAACGAGCCCTCGATACACCTCCTCGGAGACAGCACGGGAGGGACGCCGCTCCGCTTCGTCCTCCCCGAATTCCAGCTCTTGACGGCGCGCGATGCGCACTTCGACTTCTTCATCGACCAGGCAGCCCAGCAGGCCCGCCTGGACATGACCGCCAAGGTCTCGTTCGAGATCGTCGGGTTCCGGGCGGAGGCCACGGTGCACGGCGGCGGCCCTCTGCAGCCGACCGTGGGCAACGGGCTTGAGGGGACTCTGGCCTTCTACGACCAGTGGGGGCGGGAGGCGCGGCTCAGCCTCGGCGGCAGCCTGGTGGCAGAGGATTCCCTGGGCTGCCTCGCAATGAGGACCACCACGGCGCCGACTGGCCGGCCGCTGTGCTCCGGGGACGGGCCGCATGCCTACTCCATCCACGCTCAGATGGAGCTGCCGGAGCTTCTGGCGGGCCAGCCGCCGATCCCGGTGGTGGTGGTGCCCAGCCCGCAGGAGGTGGGGGCGTGGGTCGTTGACGGCGCGGTCCCCTTCGCACTCGAGCTGATGGACGAGGCCAACCTGGCCGCGCGAGCCGTCATCAACGTCGACCGCTTCACGATCAAGGACCTCCGATATCGGCACACCGTGCGGCAAGCGGCCTTGAGGGAAGTCAACGAGAGATTCGAGGGCAATCTCGAGCTGGTGCCACACAACGAGCCGCAGAAGATCCTTCGGGGCACGGCGAGCGTGGAGTTTCGCCACATGGGCAGCCATGGGGCCGACGCCTCTCAGGATTTCGCCTGGACTATCGATCTACCGGGTCGCTGGTACGCGCCGTTTGGGCTCCAGGGCTACGCCGCGGAGCACCTTGCCCTGACGATCCCGTTGTTTGGCTTTGGGAATGAGCCGCACCTACCCGGTAGCAGTCCGGAAATCCCGATTCCATATCCTGTCGCACGCCTGGGCGTGCGCGGCGCCCTCTACTCCAAAACGGAAACGCGGCCGTGGCCCGCCGAGCCGTCCCCGAGCGGCGAGTCCCCTGAGATCTGCGATGACCTCCTCAACAAGGACGAGGACGGCAACGGCAGTGCTGGCTGCTCTGATCGAGCCTGCGCCAATGATCTGTACTGCCTGGCGCGCGCTGGCTCCTCCGGCTTCCGAAGCTTTGCAGTCACGGTGTATCGGGACTGGCATCTTCGGCTCAACGGATCCGGAGCGCCGCACCCCAGTCCTTTCGTCCTGCACCTGCGGCCCAGCGACGGAGTCACGCCCGTGGTGCCGTTCGTGGGCGAGATGACCGCAGCCATGGCGACGCTCAAGGATCTCGCGAGCCGGGGACTCGCGCTTGCCGGCGACCCTCCCCCGACCGATCCGAATGAGATCTCTGGAGCGTTGCACTACCTCGCCAACACTCCGCTCCCCTGCGACCACTTCCCCTGTGACGGAGTGTTCCTGACCCCCTTCGAATCCGCGGTCGCAGGGTTCGAGGTCTACTTCGTCCATCAGGTCCAAGACGTCACGGATCCGATCGTCCTGTGGGGCGAGACTTTCCCCGAAGGCAACCGGGTCGGCCTCGATCTGGACCTCGCCGGCAACGGCGGCCGCCTCCAGCTGCACGGCGGCAGCGACCGCGAGAACTTCGTGTTGGCGGGCAGCCTGCCGACGCTCGTGCCCACGTTCATTCCCGAAGCTCTGCGGGGCGTCGGCGATGACTCCTTCGCTCGCGTCGCGCGCTTCCCCGACCGCACCGGGTCGATCAAGGTCCAGAACGACTCCCGACTCGATCTTCCCAACGGCACCATCGAGGGTTGGGTCCAGCGGACCAATTGGGGCCTGCCCGCCACCCTGGCCGCAAAGGCCTCCAACCGGCAGGGAGAGTCCAGGGGCTACTCGGTCAGCATCGGCGAAGCGGAGCAGGACAAGGGCCGGGTGATCGTCACCTTCCTCAACAACGGCGCCACCCGCAAGGTGCGACCGGCGCGCGGAGTCGTGCCCGCGAACCTCCCCACCCACGTCGCCGCGACCTGGGAGCGCGAGAAGGTCGCGGGTCCGACACGCGTGGAGATCCTCGTCAACGGCCTTCCGGTGCCCACCGAGGACTCGGCGACCCAGGACGCCCAGCGCATCGGCCCTGCGGCCAACTCCGCCTTTCTGCTGATCGGCCGCGGCCTGAGCGAGCTCGACGAGGTGCGGGTGTGGAACCGCCGCCGCACGAGCGCCGAGATCGCCGGCCACGCGCGCCTGCTTCCTCCCCATGCGCGCGACGACCAGGCGCTGGTGCTCCACTACCGTTTTGACTTCGACCGCACCGAGCCGGGCATTCACAACAGCCGCCACCTCGCCGGGGCCCGTCTACACGGCGCCTTCTACGGGCGAGGTGAGATCGCCGCTCCCAGCGTCCTGCCCTACGTCGAGGTGGTCCTCCTGGCCACCGGCGAGGAGCCCGGGGTGCTGCTCGGCGGCGGAATCGACTACACGCTGCCGTTCCAGGACGACTTCGACCCGCGCAACCTCTCGGTGGAAGCGCTGGTCGGCAATGGCCAGGCTGCCGGCAGCTTCTACGCTCAGGATTTCCGCCTTCTCAACATCCCCAACGTCGCCTCCCTCCACCTGACCGGCGATGGGCCAGACCCCGCCGCCGACACCACCTTCGACGATGGCCTCTACGGCGAGGTGGACCTCGCCCAGGGCAGGTTGCAGGGCTCGGGCAAGCTGCTGGTCCGCGAAGTCGGCCGGAGCGAGAAGGTGGTGGCCTCGGCTTCGTTCTCTCACGAGCTCGCCGACCCCGTCCTCGCCCTCCGGGCCTTCCCGGCCAGCGCCGGCTCGGCGATCCGCCTCGAGCTCTGCATGGCAGCGCAGGCTGCCCTCGTCGCAGGCTCGGGGGGAGCACTGACGAATGGCTGCGCCATCATCGCGACGGCGGCTCCGGAGGTCTCCGCCGAAGCCGGCCACGAGCGGCTGCGCATCGCCGGAAGCCAAACGGTGCAGGCTCCGGGTGGCGAGGTGTTTGCGACCGGGGAGGTGGTGCTGACTCCGCAAGAGATGAGCTTCCACGCTTCACTCCCCTCCCTGAAGATCATGGGGCTCGACTTCGCCTCGGCAGAGCTCGACCTGGAGCTCGATTGGACCTCCTTCCGCCTGTGCGGGAGCGGGACCGCCACCGGCGCGGGAGGCCTGTCGTGCCGGGTGCAGGCCTGCTTCGACCCCCAGAAAGCGACCCCGCGCGTGCTGAGCGCGATCACCGGCACCGCCACCTGCGGCGACCAGCCGGTGTGCCTCACCGATACGGATTGCGGGCCGGGTCGGTTCTGTCTGGGGTTCTTGTGCGCCGACAGGCTCGGCCCCAATGAGCCGTGCCTGCACTCGGACCAATGCCGCGACGGGCTGGAGTGCCAGGTCACCTGCTACCAGCCGCACTCGGCGGTCGAGAACGCCCCCTGCAACATCGTCGCGACGGATCACTGCCAGCAGGGGCTCTTGTGCGTGCCGCACTGCCAGAGTCTTGGCTCGGTCGGGTCCACCTGCGGCTCCAAGTGCATGCGGGCGGTGAGCGCGGGAGGGTTCTGCAACCAGACCGAGCAGTGCCCCCAGGGGACGTCCTGTCGACGGCCCAGCGGGTCTCCGACCATGACGCCCAAGCAGTGTCTGAAGGACCGCCACAGCGCGGGCGTCGGCGAAGCCTGCACCTTGCCCGACGAGTGCGGCAGCGACCTGTGCGTCGGCGGACGGTGCCGATGCATCGCGGGAGACTGCCCGGGCAACGAGTTCTGCAGCCTCTCCGACGGCTTGTGCCACGCGCAGGAGGCGGACGACAGCAGCTGCTGCGGCCACTCCGAGTGCGTCCACAGCTGCTCGCTCCCCGTCCCGGTCTGCAGCTGGAACCTGGGCGATGCGAACCCGTCGCCGGGGACCTGCTACTCGCCCCGCTCGCAGAACCCGGGGCAGAGCTGCCTCGCGAGCGACCACTGCAAGCAGGGCGCGTGCGTCCTCGGCCGCTGCGACTGCCTCCTCGACGGCCACTGCCCGTCGGGCCAGCGCTGCGCGGTGAATACCTGCGTGGACCGCCTGGCCGAGGGTCAGCTGTGCCCCCTGGGGGTGACCAACGTTTGCGCCCACGGGTTGGTGTGCGGCGGCTACCCGCCCGCCCGCTGCTACCGCCCCGGCGCGGCCCAGTTCAACGACCTCTGCCAGGCCAACGAGCACTGTGCATCCGGGCGGTGCCAGCCGAGCTGCAACGACTGGACGCAGGGCTGTGCCATGCGCTGCGGTTGCAGCTCCCACTCCCACTGCGCCTCCAATCGCTATTGCTCGACCTGGAATGTCCCGGGGGGGAGCGTGAGCGGCTGCGTGCTCAGATTCTCTGCCGGCATGCTCTGCAGCCACGACGCGCAGTGCCGCTCCGGCGACTGCGAGGAGCACTGCACCCCCAGCGGCTGCTACGCCGGCATCTGCACCGGCACCGCCTGCGCCAGCAACTGCAACTGAGGGCTACCGCCATGAACCTGCACCACCCGCGACGATTTCTCTTGGCCCTCCTGGGCACCTTCGCCCTGCTCGGCTTCTCCTGCGGCTCGCCAGAGTGCGAGTCGGACGACGACTGCTCCAACAAGCCCGGCCTCGCTGGCCCCTGCGCCGTCGCGGCTTGCCGCTCCGAGAAGTGCATCTCCGCGCCCGCCGCCGCCGGAGCTGTCTGCGACGACGGTCTGGCCTGCACCGGGCCCGATGTCTGCGACGGGGCGGGCAGCTGCGCCGGCGGCCCGCCGCTGTCGTGCGACGACTCCAACGCCTGCACCCGCGACGACTGCTCGCCGCAGTTCGGGTGCGTCCACCAGGCACAGGCGGGCGCCTGCGACGACGGCGATCCCTGCACCGCCAACGACCGCTGCCAGGCGGGAGCCTGCGCCGGAGAAGCCGACCCCGGCTGCGGTCGGCCCTTCTGTGGCGATGGGACCTGTGCCGCCGACGAGAGCTGCGCCGACTGCTCCGAGGATTGCTCGCCGGTGGGAATGGGAGAGTGCAGCGGAAGCTGCGATCCCACCGCCGAGACCACGGCCTGCGCCGCCGGCTTTGCCTGCGTTCCCACCCGGGACGGAGCCCTCAACCCCGACCCGTTCCGCCTGGGCGATGGCGTCTGCGGCAGAGGGTGCGCGACCGAGGTCGAGTGCGCGGGCGGGGAAAGCTGCGTGAGGGTGGAGGGGCTGGAGACGGCTGGGCTGTGCGCCCGGGAGTGCACCGGGGACGCGGACTGCGACGGGGCGCTCACCTGTGTGCCGTCGGCGGCGGGCGGTGGGCGTTGCTTGCCAGGGGCGGGCTGCGACCCCGCGACGCCGAGTGCACTCTGCCTCGCCGCGGCGACGCTGCAGCAGGGCGGCTTCGCACCTACGACCTGTTTCGCTCGAGCCACCAACGCCTGTGCAGGGGATCTGTCCTGCGTGGGCCGCAGCGACGCGGCGTTGCACGAGGGAACCTGCGTGGGCCAGGCCACTCCCTGCGATCCCGCTCTGCAGTCGGGCTGTTCTCCACACGAGACCTGCCGTCCCCTCGGCGGGCCCGCCATCCTGGGCCGCGCTACGTTCTGCGACGCGAGATCGGGCCCCGGTGAGGAAGAGGCCACCTGCGCGTCCGGTGGGGATTGCCAAGAGGGCCTCGCCTGCGACCTCGATCAGGCGTGCCGGCCTTACTGCAAGCCGGGCGCGGTCGGTGCCTGTGGCGGCGGCTTCTGCGCCGATCGCGGCGCCGAGACCGGCTTCCCGGCGGGCACCGTCGGCGTCTGCGGCCCGGGGTGTGGCGACGCGACCTGCGCCCTGGACGAGACCTGTCTCTCTTGCCCCGACGACTGCGGGCCCTGCGAGTTCTGCGGCGATGGGCGCTGCGCCGCCGACGAGCGCTGCGAGAGCTGCGAGGAGGACTGCGGCCCGTGCCCGGCCTGCGGCGACGAGCGCTGCGACCCATTGGAGGATTGCACGAGCTGCCCCAGCGACTGCGGCTGCCCCTACTGCGGCGATGGGGTCTGCGACGGCGAGACTTGCCGGGACTGCGCCGACGACTGCGGAGCGTGCACGGCGACCTGCGCCAACGGCGTCTGCGAGGTGGGCGAGGACTGCTCCACCTGCGCCCAGGACTGCGGTCTCGCCGGGCTGCCGGCCTGCACCGGGAGCTGCGACCCGTTAGGCACGCCCACCGGATGCGGCACCGACGCGGCCTGCATGCCCACCGCTGATGGCCAGGCCTTCCTGGTGGCGTTCCAGGTTGGCAACGGTGTCTGCGCCTCGGGCTGCGCTGAGGATGGCGAGTGCGGTGCGGGGAACCGCTGCCTGCGGCTGGCTGGGCTCGCGATCGATGGCGTGTGCGGGCCAGAGTGCACGCCCGGCACTGGGGACGGATGCGCCGACGGGCACTGCTTCCCGCTCACCGAGGGCGGGACGGTCGGGGCTTGCCTGGTCGGTCCCGAGTGCGACCCGACGGTCCCGAGCTGCAACGAGCCGGCGCGGCGCGCCTGCGTCGGGCTCGCCGGAAACGCCAACACGGGAGTTTGCCTGGAGGGCTGCTTCGCCCAAGACGTCGCGGCCTGTGGCGGGGCAGGCTGCCAGGCCCGGACCGACCTCGCCTGGCATACGGGGATGTGCGTCGGGCAGAGCCCGGCCTGCGAGCCCATCGCCGGGACCGGGTGCCTGAGCGGCGAGAGCTGCGCGGTGCTGGGCGGCCTCGCCTTCGGCGGGACCGCGCGGCTATGCCTCCCCGCTGGCGGAGCGGGGATCGCTGGCGACCCATGCCAGGACACCACCAGCTGCCAGGACGGGCTGATCTGCCACGAGGCCTACTGCCGCGCCTGGTGCCAGCCGGGCACCGTCTGCGCTGACGGTCCCTGCTCGGATTTGAGCACGGTGTTCTACCTGCCGACCGGTACGCTCGGTCTGTGCCTTTAGCCGGTCGCCTGGAGCTCCAGCGTTCCGGCGTGCCTCGGGCCGGCCGGGCCTGGGCGCAGCCGAGCGCTTGCGCGCCTCAGCGAGATCGGAGGCGTGCAGGGCTGTCGTACCCGACGAACGGCGACTTGCTGTAGGTGACGATCATCGCTCGTTGTCCCAGCAGTTGCCGCGCTGATCGTTGATTCGCACCCAGAAGCGCGAGCCGTCACCGATATCGCCGTCAATTCTGTCAGCAGCCGCTCGAGTACGCCGAGATCCGGAGGCTTGGAGGTGTCGGTCGAAGCCCGCGTCTGCGGCCCGCTTCCGTCTCAATGATGGCCGCCGGCCCGAGCTTTGACATCGATGGGGATTCACGCAATCTCTTGTCTGCCATGACCGAGACCCGATTTCCCGCATGTCCGCGTTGCGGAAAGAAGATGCACCCGGGTGACTTCCTGTGCCCCACCTGCGAGCTCATCGTGGATGGGAGGCCAGTAGAGGAGAATCCCGAGGCGCCGAAAGTAGCGTCGGTCATCCGGGCGATGCTCGCGCCGCCGGAAAGCTCGCTGATCACCAAGCCGCCTGCTCCTCCTCCCGCGGGTATTGCCCGCATCGGCGAGTCGGAAGGCCCGACGCGCGTGTTCAATTTCGCCGCTGGGAGCAAGGACGTCCCCACGGTCGTGATGGGGCTCGATCTCAGAGCCCAGCCGCTCTCGAGCTTCGAGGCGTACGTGGTCTCGCTCATCGACGGCCGGGTGAACGTAACGGAGCTCGGGCTGGCGGCCGGTCTGAGCAGCGTGGAGCTGCAATCGGTGCTGCACACGCTGCTGGCCCGTGAGGTCATCGCGATTCTCGAGCTGACCACCGACCCGAACATGGTCCTGGCTTCGCCAGAGCCTCCGGAAGAGCACGCGCTGCCTCCGCTTGTGCCCGCGCTGCCTACGCTGGATGAGCTGCCTCCTCTAGAGCCTGCACTGCCTCCGCCCGAGCCTCCAGCCAAGGCTCCAGCGGCCGCCCCTGCTCCTGCGCGCACTCGAGCCCCTGTGGCACGCCCGCCAGCTGCGCCGAAAGCGCCGGCGCAGATTCCGGTTCTCACGCCAGGCAGCGCGATGAAGCCGGCTTCTCCGCTCGCGCCGCTCAGGCCGGTGCCGGCGGCGCCGCCGGTGCCGATACAACCCGGCCCGCCACTACGGGAGCGAGTGGCAGCGAAGCCAGAGCCGAGACCGAGCCCGGTGGGGCCGGAGCGTCGGTCGGCATCGGAAGAGCTCGCCGAGCTCCTGCGCCAAAAACGTCAGGCACAACGTCCGGTCGATTCCTCCGTGTTGCTTCTGCAGAAAGCGATCGCCTTGGAGCGTGATGGCAAAGTCGAGGAGGCGATCACCGTTCTGGAGCTGGGCATCGGGCGCTGTGCCAACCCGGCGATGCTCTACAACCGACTCGCCCTCGCGCTGGTGAAGGAGCGACGCGACTTCGTTCGCGCCGAGGCGATGATGCGCAAGGCGCTGAAGCTCGAGCCCGGAAACGAGGTCTTCACTCAGAACCTCATGCGCATCGTCATGCTGTCGGGGTCGATCAGCGGAAAGAAGACCAAGCCCAAGGGGAAGTGAGAGGCAGCGCCCCCCGTCCGTCCGGTCGCTCGCTGATGGGGCGCGCCCAGCCATCCCGGCAAGAGTGTGGAGTCGGTGGATCGGTGCGATGGTGCTGGCCTTGGTCCTTGGAGGCTCTCTCTTGCAGGGTGGTTCGTCATGACGCAGCCCTACGTGAAGCCGACTGAGGCTCTCGAGGTGCCGGCGGTCGATCCGCGGCGGCTGGAAGCCCACGTGCGGATGCTCTCCGAGACACTGGTTCCGCGCGACCACCGCCACGTCGAGAACCTCGATCGGGCTGCCCGCTACATCGCGCAGGCCCTGCGCGAGTCGGGGGCGGGCGTCGAGGAGCAGCCCTTCGAGGTCGAGGGGCGCGTCTATCGCAACGTCATCGCCCGCTTCGGGCCCGTGAGCGGAGCTTTGGTCGTGGTGGGCGCGCACTACGACGCCTACGAGGAGCTGCCGGGGGCCGACGACAACGCGAGCGGGGTGGCCGGACTGCTCGAGCTTGCCCGCCTCCTGGGCGCCCATCCGCCCGAGGGTGAGGTGGAGCTCGTGGCCTACACGCTCGAGGAGCCGCCCTACTTCCGCTCGGAGAACATGGGCAGCGCGCGGCACGCCTCGTCACTCAAGTCCAGGAACGTGGACGTCCGCGCCATGCTGGCGTTGGAGATGATCGGCTACTTCTCCGAGGAGGCCGGCAGCCAGCACTTGCCGATAAAGCTCGTCGAACCCGTGTACCCGGACCGCGGCAACTTCGTGGCCGTGGTGGGCCGCCTCGCCGACGGGCAGTTGACGCGCACGGTCGAGGCCGCCATGCAAGGCGCAACGCCGCTGGCCGTGTGCTCGCTCAACGCACCGCGCGACGTGCGCGGGGTCGATCTGTCCGATCACCATGCCTATTGGGATGCCGGCTTTCCCGCGCTGATGGTCACCGATACCGCCTTCTTCCGGAACGAGGCCTACCACACGGCAGGGGACACCGCGGACCGGCTCGACTACGCGCGCATGGCCCAGGTCGTCCGAGGAGTCTGGGCGGCGGTCCGCTCCCTGACGGCGCCCGGCTCTCCGTGATGGCGAAGCGCGGTGTCGACCTGAACCTCTGACCGGCGTCTTCCCCTGATTGTGAATGCCCCCTGGATCCGCGGCGACGATGGGATAGAAATCACGGCAGAAACCTCCGTCTCGCAGAGTCACACCACCGAACCGAAGTAGCTGCCAACGAAAGGAATCGCCATGACGCGTCTGCTCACCCTGTCCCGCGCAACCTCCTTCCTCCTTCTGATCCTCGCCGCGGCCCCGTCCGTGGCCCTGGGGCAGAAGCCGGAAGGGGTCTCCCCCTCACCCGTGTCGGAGAAGCTCGAGATCGTTGCGGGCAGGAAGCTCTACAACAAGGTCAACCTTCGCGCGGACATCAAAGAAGCTCAGGCCTTGATGTACTCGACCAACTATTTCGGGGTGCAGGTCCTGTATCCCATCGGCTCTGAGTTCGAGATCGTCGGCATCGACAAGAAGCGGATCACGCTCAAGAGCTCCCAGCGCACCTTGATCATCGAGTACGTGGCCAAGCACAGCCTGGTCTCGTTCGAGGAGTACCTGGGCCAGATCTTCTCCGCCCAGAAGACCTCGATCCCCTCGGGCTTCTCCGCCCTGGACCTGGAGGCCATCAAGCTCGGCCAGCTCAAGGTGGGCATGTCCCGTCGTGCCGTCCTCCATGCCGTCGGCTATCCCCCGGCGAACCTGAACCCCGACCTGACGAGCTCCATCCTGGTCTTCACCAAGACTCGTTGGCTCAAGCACAACGTGACCTTCGACGCCCAGGACCGCGTGCTCAGCATCCAGTAGGTGGAGCAGTAGGGGGCCGCGTTGCGCCGACTACCTCATCCGCAGGATGAACCCGTCGGGCTGGTGCCCCGTGATAGTGGCCTGCGCGGGCTGGACTCCCTCCCCGAACCACGAGGACGGATCGAACCAATGCAGCGCACCCATCATCGCGCCCGAGACCACGATGCGTCCGTCCTGATGCAGGAGCGCGCCGGCGACGCTGGTGCTCGTGTCGGCGCCCGCGGTGCGGCTCCAGCGGTATTGCCCCTCGGGCCCGAAGCGAATGAGGAACGCCTCCTGGCCGCCCTGGGCCTTGGAGGTCGCGTGGAGCACCGTCTCGGGGGTTGGCCGGAAGACCGCCAGGCCGCTGAATACGCCCGCGACCAAGCTGCCTCCTTCGGCATCGACGGCGATCGAGGCGGCGGCCGACGAGGCTCCGAATTGGGCGTAGGGGTACCCGAAGGTCCGCGTCCATCGGCGCGCCCCTGCGTCGTCGAAGCTGCTGAGGAAGGAGGCGCTGGTGACGTAAGGCGCTTCCGCTTCCTCGGGTAGCCGGTCAATCGCATCGCCCGGAGCGTAGTCCGCGCGGCCGCCTGCCATTCCCGCGACCCAGACCCTGCCCGCGCGGGACCTCACCGCAGCGATCAGCACCATGCTCGTCCCGGTCGCGAACGACCTGCCCCACAGGTATTGGCCCGCTGTCCCCAGCTTGAGGAGGAAGGCTGCGGGAAGGTGCATGGTGGAGGTGCTCCCGGAGGAGTGCACGTCCGCTCCTTCACCATCGGGGTCCAGATCGATGGTGCCCTCGAAGGCGCCGGCGACGTAGGTCGCGCCGCTTTCGTCCGAGGCCAGGGCCGGTGGGACCAAGGGCCCTCCCCAGATGCTCGAGCCGCGGTACTCCCCGAGAGGTCCCAGGCGCGACACGAACGCGGCGGTGGTCGCGGTGCGCTCGTCCACGCCGGGACCGGGATCGAGATCGCAGGTGCCGCGGAGATTTCCCGCGACCAGGAGATCATCTCCCGCGGTGGCCAGGGCCCCGAGCCAGACCCCGGGGCCGAAGAACCGCTCGGAGGCCAAGGCTCCGTCGGCGCCGAGCTCGACGATTCCGTACTCGGAGGCGCCCGAAGCCGAAGGCCGCGAGACGGAGACGAAGACTCTTCCGTCGGACCCGACCGCGAGGCCGCCTACCGCGGAGCCCCGATAGGCGGTCGTCCACTGGAGCCGTCCGGCGGCGCTCCACTGCGACACGAAGAGCCCGCACGATTGCAGCGAGCCTTCTGCGCAGGCGGGCGCGGTGTGCGTCTGCCCCGGGCTGTCGGGGTCGAAGCTCACCGTCTGGGAGAACTGGCCGGCGAGGAGGGTCTCTCCCGACGGCCCGCCCGCCACCGCCGAGACCTGGTCGGACCCCGAGGCCCCGAAGGTGAAGAACCTGTCCACCCGCGGCGCCGAGCCAGCATCCACGGGTTGCCAGGGAAAGCTCCCAGCGTCCAGCGGAGGGCAGCTGGTCCCCACGTCCGTCGAAAGGACGCAAGTCCCTACGTCACAAGACAGCAAGGGACAGACTCCGCCGTCGCGCGAAGGGTTGCAGGCTCCGCCATCAGCGTCGCAGGTGCATTGCGACATGCCCGGACATTCCTTCACGTTCCCGGCGTCGCACGCGCTGGCGAGCGCGATGATTGCCAAAGCCAATGCAGGCGTCTTCAAGCGGAATCCTCCGGCTTCGGGAAAGCTGCCCTGCAGTGCGAGACTGTACCGCAGTGAGGCTCGCGCGAGCCCTCTGGTGACGAGTTGCCAGAGCTGGAAGGGACGACATCGGGGCCAGTGTTCCCGATGTGGGGTTGCTACGGTTTCGCGTAGTGCGCCAGGAGGCTGCCCAAGCTGTCGACCGAGCACTCTTTGCGGCTCCACGGTGCTCCTTGGCAGACCCGGCCGGTCGCTGGGACGACGCGGCGAAAGCGGGGTCGAGGATCCCATGGCGGAACGGGCTTCATACAGCCTCGGTGAGACGCTCCTCGAGGACGAGTGCATGACGCTTTGCCGCGCCCGGCGCACGGCGGATCACCAGGCGGTCGTGCTCAAGCTGATGGACCCCCGCCGCTGTCAGCAGCGAGATGCAGAGCGGCTACGCCGCGAGCACGCGTTCGCAGCGACCCTCGTCCCTACCGCCATCCTCAAGCCGCTCGGCCTCGAAACGTTCCAGGGCATGCTGGCGCTGGTGTTCGAGGACTTCGAGGGTCGGCCGCTGGAGCAGCTCCTCGGGGCTCCCATGCAGGTCGAGCGGTTTCTGGAGCTCGCGGTGGGAATCGCCCGGGCGCTCGCGGCGCTCCATCGACAGGGGGTGATCCACAAGGATCTCAAGCCGGCGAACATCTTTGTCCACTCCACCTCCCGGGAGGTGAGGCTGGCCGGGTTGGGGTTTGCCACCCGGCTCCCCCGCGAGCCCCAGGCCTTGCAGCCCCCGCTGCTCATCGAAGGATCGCTGCCCTACATGTCGCCGGAGCAAACCGGACACATGAGCCGCGCCCTCGACAGCCGCAGCGACCTGTACTCGCTCGGGGTGGTGCTCTACCAGACGCTGACCGGCCGCCTGCCGTTCGCCGCGCATGATGCGCTCGAGTGGGTGCATTGCCACGTCGCGCGCCTGCCGTCATCCCCGCGCGCGCTGGCACCAGAGCTGCCCGAGACGCTGAACGCGATGGTGATGAAGCTCCTGAGCAAGACGGCGGAGGAGCGCTACCAGAGCGCGGGTGGCCTGCAACAGGACCTCGAGAGGTGCCTGCAGGAGTGGCGCGCGACCGGCACGATCACCCGCTTCACGCTGGGCGCGCACGACACCCCCGACCGGCTCCGCCTGCCGCAGAGGCTCTACGGGCGCGAGGCCGAAATCGCCTTGCTCCAGCGCGCGCTCGCCCAGGTCGGCGACACGGGCAGGTCCCAGCTGCTGCTGGTGTCCGGCTTCGCCGGAATCGGGAAGTCGGTCCTCGTGCAGGAGCTGCATCCCCCGCTCGTCGCGAGGCGAGGGCTCTTCGCCTCGGGCAAGTTCGACCAGCTCCGGCGCGACGCCCCCTACTCCACCATCGTCCAGGCCTTCACCGACCTGGTCCGCGAGCTGCTCGCCGGCGACGAGAAGCAGCGCACGCAGTGGAGGGAGCGGTTGCAGGCCGCCCTCGGGGCCAATGGGCGGATCATCACCGAGGTCATCGCCCCGGTGGAGCTCCTCATCGGTCCACAGCCCCCGGTGCCGCCCCTGCCGCCCACCGAGACGCAGAACCGCTTCCGGATGGTGTTCCGGCGCTTCATCGGCGTGCTTGCGCGGCCGGGCCAGCCGATGACGCTCTTCCTCGACGACCTGCAATGGGCGGACTCCGCCAGCCTGGTCCTCCTCGAGGATCTCGCCACCCACGCCGAAGTGCGGCACCTGCTGCTGGTGGGTGCGTACCGCGACAACGAGGTCTCCAGCGCTCACCCACTCCTCCTGGCCCTCGACAGGGTGCGCCGGACCGGTGCGCAGGTCGACGAGATCGTGCTCGGCCCGCTGTCGCGCCAGGACATGACCGCGCTGGTGGCCGATGCGCTGCACTGCCGCCGCGAGGAGGCGGCCTCGCTGGGCGACCTCATCCACAGGAAGACGGCGGGCAACCCGTTGTTCACCGGCCAGTTCTTGAGCTCGCTCGACGCCGTAGAACTTGGCGCGGCCGTACGGCGGATCGGAGAAGTAGATCCCGCCGTCGCTCCGGCCGACGATGTCGTTGGGACTGTTGAGCTGCCTGCCGCGGTAGTGGGTCGCGAGCGGCACGATCCGGCCGTCGGCTTCCGTCCGCGTGACCTGGCTCGTCGCATGCTCGCAGGCGACGAGGCGGCCCTGCCGGTCGTACGTCAGGCCGTTGGACATGTTGCACGGCTTGCGGAACGTGGTGACGCCGTCCTTCGCCGACCAGCGGCGCATGTGGTCGCCGGGCATGTCGCTGAACAGCAGGAACCTGCCCGTCGGGTGCCACACGGGGCCCTCGGTGAAGAGGAACCCCGTCCCGAGCTTCTCGAACTGGTCGCTCACTTCTTGACGGGCTGTCCGGGCTTGCCGGCGGCGTACCAGTCGGCCGGCGGGACGTCCTCGAACACGACCCACACCGCCTCGCGCGGCAGCTTGCAGACCTCCGAGATCGTGTCGGTCACGCGCCGCGCGATCTCGTCCTTGCGCTGTTTCCCGTGGCCCTCGTAGAGGCGGATGTTGACGAATGGCATCCCGGTGCCCTCCCGTCGGTCGTCGTCTCCGAAGCGGGCGACAACCTATCACGCCCGCCTGCAGGGGGACAAGGCGCACCGAGTCGAGGACCGGGTGGCGGACGCGGCGGGTCGCCCCTGGTGCCGAGGCTCAGCTCGTCGCGTCGTACGGAAGCACGTCCGCCTGGCGCAGCACGTACCGCTGGATCTTGCCGGTCTCCGTGCGCGGGAGCTTCTCGACGAACTCGACTGCGCGCGGGTACTTGTAGGGCGCCAGCTCGCGCTTGACGTGCTCCTGGAGCTCGCCGACCAGCTCCTGCGACGGTACCTGGCCGGCCT
>JACRCT010000183.1 GCA_016218885.1 Deltaproteobacteria bacterium
ACTGCTTGGCAGCGATCCGGCAGCAGCTCCAGCGGATCGGCGGGCTTGAGCGGGCCCGAGGGGCGTCGCAGGACCAGCACTCCGACCACGACGCTCAGCACCACGACGCCGGCCATCAGGAGCGCCAAGCGGGTCTTAGGGGTCATCGCATCGCCTCTCGCTCAGGTCACAGACGTGCTGCATCAAGTGCCTACTTGCCCGCCTTCAAAACGGCCAACTCGGACGAGGTCTCGGACTGCCGGTCGAGCATCGCCACCGTCTCGCCGGCGGCCTGTATCTGAACCTGCAGGCTTGCCATTCGCTGCCCGAAGGCGGCGGCGTCCCGGCCGGCGAGCGCCTGGTCCTGCAGGTCCTTGAGCAGGTCCTCGAGCGTCTCGAGCTGCGTGACCGCGGCCTCGCGCTGCTCCTTGAGCAGGCCGGTGCCACCGGCGCGCTTCTTGAGCAGGTCGAGCCGCTGCTGCTTGGCTGCCTTGGCCGGTCCCTCGTTGGCCTTGGCCACCTCCGCCTCCAGATCCTTGATCTCCGACTGGAGGAAGCGCTGATCCCGATCGTCGACGCGCGTCCCGTCGACTGCGACGAGGATCCGCAGGGCGGCATTCACCAGCTCGTCCAGCTTCACCGTCCAGTCGCGCAGCATCGAGTCGGGCGCGCTCATGGCGTGCATCGAGTCGAGGACCTTGCCGCGCACGCGAGTGACCCCGTCGAGGCGGGCCTTGGCGTTGGGCGAGAGGCGGGAGGCGATGCGGTCGAGGTTGATCGCCTTCTGGTGCGCGGCTTCCCCTGCCTTGTTGCGACCCACCCAGGCGCGGAAGGCCGGCAGGGTGGGGAGGATGAAGAGGTAGAAGGCCTCGGCAACCAGGAAGGCGAGCAGAGGCCAGCCGTGTCCCCGCCAAAGGCCGGCGAGGCTGGCGACGACGCCGACGAGGAGCAGCACCTTGTGCGCCGGGAGTCCGACTGCCTCCCGGAAGTAGTTGGGCTTGTCTGGCATGGCGCGCGGACGGTAGCGCGCGCTCTTGAGAGGGTGCAAGCGCCTCCGGTGGTCGACCAACGGCGGCACTCGTCAGTCGGCAGGCGATTCGTCTTCCGGGAGGCTCGGGGGCTCATCCACGGTCGGCAGGGTTCGACACAAGTCGCAGATCAACTCGGGCACGAGCTCAGCTCGCGGATGGGCGGCCCGTACGCAGCGAAGGCACTCGAGATCCCGAATGAGGCGCCGGCCCTCGAGACGGGCGTCGTTGCGCTCCCCGGGGAAGGGCTGCGTGCCCCATTGGCGCTTCACGAGCCCGGGTGGCACTGGCCAATCGGTCCGCAGGCAGCCATTGGTGGCAGCCAGGCAGAGCGAGCACAGAGTAAAAAGCTTGATGGGGCGATGCACTTGAGTCTCTAGCGGACTCGCTCGGGCAGGGGGGCGCTGGGCCCGAGCTCCTCGGTGATGGCCGAGAACCTCTCCATCTCGTGAACGGTCTCGTCCGTGGCCTGGATCTCGATGGCCAGATGATCGAGCTGCTGGCCCAGCACGTCGGGGTCGCGCAGCGTGATCGACTGCTCGTGCAGCAGCCGCAGGAAGTCGTCGATGCTCGCCAGCTGGTGGCTGATGAGCTCGCGGCTCTCGGCGGCGCGGTCGAAGCGCTCCAGGCGCTTGCCGAGGATCTCCACGCGGCGCTTCTTGACCTCGCGCACCTTCTCGCTGCTGGCGGCGGAGGCGCTCTCCAGATCGGCCTTGAGCTCGGCGAGCTCTCGCTCGATGGCCTGGCGATCGGTGTTGGTGAGGTAGCGCCGATAGCTGTTGAGCGTCGAGAGCAGCCGCACGAAGGAGTGGAGCAGGCCATCCATTCGAACGCTGGAGGTCTCCGCCAGGACGGAACCCCCTGGGACGCGCTGGTAGTTCTCGAGGATGCGGTCGCGCAGGGCGTTGAAGCTCTCGCGCTGATTGGGCGAGAGCGCCTCGAGCATCGCCGCCGTGGCCTGCTGCTCGGTGCCGTGGCGGGCGAGCTCCCGGCGCGCGCGCACGCCGCGCTTGAAGCGGGGCAGGCTGGGGACGACGCCCAGGTAGACGAGCTCTGCGCCCACGGCGACGAGAGCGGGCAGCGGGTTCATCAGGGCGAGCGAAGCCACCACCGCGCCGCCCAGGGCGGTGAGGTTGAGCTTGTTGAAGAAGGCGTGCCTGACGTAGCTCTCGCTGTCGGCCATGGCGCGCCGGAGCATATCAGGCCATCAGGGAAGCGAGCCGTCGGGGAGGCGGGGGGCAATCACCGACCCCGGAGACGGCACGATGGGGCGCAATGCGGGTAGGGGGACGGGGGCGGGGGGCGCCGCAGAGGCGGCCATCAATGGCCCGAGCTCTCGCGTGTCTGCAGGCAACGTCTCGTCGGCCGGCTCGCCCAGCTTTCGCCACAGCTCCACGGCGCTCCTGAACAGCTCTTCGTAGCGCACCGGGGTGTCACCGCGCACGTCGAAGAACGCCAGGTTTTCGGCCAGCGACGCGGGAGGGTCGGCCTTGAGGGCCTCGAAAGGGTCGCCGAGCTGGGGCGCGGAAGCGGCCAGGAGTCGCGCCCCGTCGGTGGGCTCGCGGGCGATGGCGTCGGCGGCGTCGAGCTGGGCGCGGACGAGCCTGCGCACGGCATCGGGGAAGCGGGCCAGGAACTCGGCTCTCACCACCAACACCGTGGCCACGAGCTGGGGCGCGTCGGCCGAGGTGGCGATGAGGGTGCCAGCGCGCTCCCGTGCTGACGCCGCGAGATCGGCGACGTCTCCGACAGCGGCGTCGACCCGCGCCTCGCGGAAGAGGTGGGCGGCGTCCGCCGAGGAGGCCACGGCGACGATCTGCAGTGCCGAGGGAGACATCGGGACCTGGGAGAGCTCCCAAAGCAGGAAGAAGCGCGCCGCCGATCGGGTGGGCACGGCGACCTTGCGCCCGCGCAGCGAGGCGACCTGGGACACCCCCGCTGCTCCGGCCAGGGCTTCATGGCCGCGGGAGCGCGAGACGAGCAGCACGGTCTTGAGCTTGAGGTCTCTGAGCGAGGCGCGGACCTGCGCCAGACGATCGACGCTGATCACCGCCGCGTCGACCCCTCCGGCTCGATCGCCCCCTGTCGAGAGGGCGTCAGAGATGGCGCGCTCGTCCGGGAGCAGAGCGAGGTCGACCTCCATTCCGTAGGCCCTGCTGACCGGCGAGTCCTTGCGAGTACCGGTGCCACCGGCCGCAAGGAGGAGGCTCGCGGCCGAGCCTCGCGGCGCGGCAGCCAACCTGAAAGGTCGGGTCGGCAGGCGGACCACGTCCGAGGCTGGGGCCGCCGCGCCAGGAGGAAAGTCTCCCCCGCTCAAGACGACCTGGCGCTCAGGAAAAACGCCTGAGCGCTTCAGGTACTTGCTGCCCAGGAGATAGCGGTCAGCGGTGAAGGCGAGAATGGCCAGGCCCAACACGACGAAGAGAAGCTTGCCGCCAGGGCCTACGCGCCACATGGGGTCTCGGGGAGGCTTGAGCGGGAATTCTCCCGCGCGAGTCGGGGGGGACGGAGGTCGCCGTGGAACTTACGACTTATGACTCATGACTCACGACTCATCTATCCCTTGACCTCCACCTTCTTCCCAATCGTCTTCTGCGGCTCGGCTGAGACCTCGGAGACCGGCTGCTGGGCGGAGGGCTGCTGCAGGGCGGGGGCTGGCTCGGCCAGGCCCATCTCGAGCTTGAACTGCTTGACCAGCTCCTGGGCGCGGATCTTCTCGGCGTCCTCTTCGATGGCGACCTTCTGGTGGTCCACCGACTCCAGCGCCATCTGCATGCGCGACTCGTTGATCGCCGTCTGCTCCTCGATCTTGCGCACCATCTCGTCGTGCGTGGCGTCGATGCCCGCCACCTCGAAGGACTCGAGGGCGTCGGCGACCTTGGACTGCCACTTGGCGCGGCGCGCGTCGCGGATGGCCTGCATCGCCTCCTGGGTCTTCTTGTCCTTCTCCTTGAGGAAGACCTTCTTGACGGTAAGCGCCTTCTCATAGGCGGCGCGCGCGGTCTGCAGCTGTCCCTCGTTGCGGGCCAGCGCCGATTTCTCGACCTGCAGCTGGGTCGCGTACTGGGCGGCGAGATCGTCGCGATTGGCCTGGATGGCGGCCTTGACCTTGGCGGACAGCTCGGCCACCTCGGTCTTGTACTTGGAGTTCTCCTTCTCGAGCAGGGTCACGTTCGCCCGGACCATGGCGATGGACTCGTTCATCTTCGGCACCTGGTCGTTCAGGTCCCGGACGTTCTGTTCGAGAATGAGTTCAGGATCCTCGATCGAGGACACGAACCAGCCGGCAAACGAGCGCATGGCTCGCCTGAAACGCTGCCACATGGCACTCTCCCGATCTCTGAGCGAAAACACCTGAGTTCAAAAGGTCTTGCGGAAGCTAGCAGGGCGCAACGCGGGGTGTCAATCGAGCGTCCGAGGGCCCGGCAGGACCTACAAACGCCGGTGCAGGAGGCTTGGAATCTCGCGCCGGACGCGCTCGCTCCCCGAGCGATCGATGGGGCCGATGGCCATGCCTTCGCCGTCCCCTGCTCGCGCGATCACCGTCCCCCAGGGGTCGGCGATGAGTGCGTTGCCGTAGGTCACCCTCTTTTCGGAGTGCCTGCCGAATTGAGCCGGAGCCACGACGTAGCTGGTGTTCTCGATGGCCCGGGCGCGCAGGAGCACCTCCCAGTGGTCCTTGCCGGTGTGCAGGGTGAAGGCCGCCGGAACGCATAGGACCTGGGCGCCCCGGGCCGAGAGCTGGCGGTAGAGCTCCGGGAAGCGCAGGTCGTAGCAGACCGAGAGACCGATCTTAGCCAAGGGGGTCTCGACGACCACGGCCTCGGTCCCAGGGGCGATGGTCTCCGACTCGCGGTAGCGCGCCCCGTCCGGGATGTCGACGTCGAAGAGGTGGATCTTGCGGTAGACCGCCAGGCGCTCGCCGCCAGGGCCGAAGAGCACCGAGGTGTTGTAGAAGCGCCCTCCCGGCGCCCCGGATTCCAGGATCGACCCGGCGAGCAAGTGGATGTGCTGCTCGCGGGCCTTCTGGGCGAAGCGGGTCAAGGTGGGGCCGTCCAGAGGCTCGGCAAACCTGCCTTTGTCCCGCTCGGGCCCCATGTAGACCACGTTCTCGGGCAGGGCCACGAAGACAGCGCCCCGCAAGACCGCCTGGTCGACCAGAAAGAGGGCTTTGGCCACGTTGGCGGAGGGATCGTCGAGGGTGGTCATCTGAATGGCGGCAGCGAGGAACATGGGGCCTCCCGTGCGTGTCAGGGTAGCGAGATAGGTTTCTCTCCGCCAAGAACACCAGCCAAGGAGGGGACATGGCCATGGCTGAGACAAGCGCGGTGGTGGAGCGGGTCGAGAGCAGGATCCTCATCATCCGGGGCAAGCGGGTGATGCTCGATGCGGATCTCGCGGAGTTGTACGGCGTGACGACCAAGCGGCTCAACGAGCAGGTCCGCCGCAACCGGGAACGATTCCCGGCGGACTTCATGTTCTGCCTGACCCGAGAGGAGGTTTCGCACTTGAGGTCGCAATTTGCGACCTCAAGTCCCGGTCATGGCGGTCGACGCACAGCCCCGTTGGCCTTCACCGAGCACGGCGCCCTGATGCTCGCAAGCGTCCTTAACAGCACGACCGCCGTGGCGGCCAGCATCCACGTCGTCCGCGCCTTCGTGCGCCTGCGAGCTCTGTTGGCGACCCATGCCGATCTTGCCCGCAAGATCAAGGAGTTGGAGACGCGTTACGACTCCCAGTTCAAGGTCGTCTTCGAGGCCATTGAGGAGCTGATGCAACCCGAGGAGCCAGCCAGGCCGCAGATAGGTTTTCGGCTCCCCGAAGCGCTGGGCAGCTGACGTCCGAGCGAGCCTGTCTCCCGTGGGGCGGCTTGTCTGGCTCTCGGGGAATGTGATAGAGGGCAGCGCACATTTTTCGTGAAGGGCGCGAAAAGTGGGCCGCAGTGCCCGCTTTTTTGTTTATCCGAGGTTCGAGGCAGTTTGAAGGGTGGTTGCAGAGTGAAGCAGCAAGCGACCGAGAAAGCATGGGAAATCTCCGAGCCCATCCTTCGCAACGAAGGGCTCGAGCTGGTGGACGTCGAGTACGTGCGTGAAGGGGGACGGTGGGTCCTGCGCCTGTACATCGACAAGCCCGGAGGCTCCGAGAAAGGCAAGGGCGTCGATCTGGAGGACTGTGCCCGGGCCACCCATGCGGTCGAGATGGCCCTGGAGGTCGCCGACGTCGTGCCCCACGAGTACT
>JACRCT010000178.1 GCA_016218885.1 Deltaproteobacteria bacterium
CCCCTCTCCCCGGGAGTGAAACGACCGATGGGAGAGGGGGCGGGGGTGAGGGTCCTGCCCGAGGTTCCGCTGGTGATAGGGAAGGCCCTCACCCGGCGGGCTTCCTGACGGAAGCCGCCGACCTCTCCCAGACGGTTCGGTCGGACGCTACGCGCCGACCGAACCTGGGAGAGGTTGGGTCGGGAGCAGCGTGGACCCAAGCCCCTCTCCCCGGGAGTGAAACGACCGATGGGAGAGGGGGCGGGGGTGAGGGCCCTAACGTTCCTGCAATGCCCGTCCCGGTCCTGGGCCTGTGCTTCGGCCACCAGCTCCTGGCGCACCTCTTGGGCGGCAAGGTGGTGGCGGCGGGTTCGGCGCGCGAGTACGGCCTCGCCGAGATCCGCTGCGCGCCCGGCGCGGGCCTGTTCGAGGGGCTGGACCCGGTCCAGCGGGTGTGGATGAGCCACGGCGACCACGTCGAGCAGGTGCCGCCGGGCTTCCGCGCCACCGCCTCCAGCGAGCGGCTGGCGGTCGCGGCGATGGAGTCCGAGGATGGCTCCCTCTGGGGAGTCCAGTTCCACCCCGAGGTCACGCACACCGAGCAGGGCAACCAGATGCTGCGCCGCTTCCTCACCCGGTGTGGCGCGGGCTTGGACTGGTCTGCCGAGGGGCAGGTGGAGCGCATCGTCGGTCACATCCGCGATCGGGCGGCGGGCCGCAGCCTCTTCCTGCTCGTCTCCGGAGGGGTGGACTCGCTGGTCTGCCTGGCGCTCTGCCTTCGGGCCGTGGGGCCGCAGCGCATCCACTCGCTCCACGTGGACACGGGCTTCATGCGCCAAGCCGAGTCCTCGGAGATCGTTGCCGCCCTCGCCGCGCTGGGGTTCGAGAACCTGCACGTCGCCCAGGCCGAGGCGCGCTTCCTGGAGACCTGTCGCGGCGTCGTCGACCCCGAGGCCAAGCGGGCGCTCATCGGCCGGCTCTTCGTGGACGTCCTGCACGACGAGGTCGGGCGGCTTCCGCTGGGCGACGACTGGATGCTGGTCCAAGGGACCATCTACCCCGACACCATCGAGAGCGGCGGGACGCAGAAGGCCGCGCGCATCAAGACCCACCACAACCGGGTGGAGGAGATCGCCCGCATGATCGAGGCCGGCAAGGTCATCGAGCCGCTGTCCGAGCTCTACAAGGACGAGGTGCGCGCCTTGGGCCGGCAGCTCGGGCTCCCTGATGGCCTGGTCCAGCGGCACCCGTTCCCGGGGCCGGGGCTGGCCATCCGGGTGCTGGTCTCGGCTGATGGCACCCCGCCCCCAGGCTTCGAGCGCGACGCAGGCAAGATCGCGCAGCTGGCCTCGACGTGGGGGCTTGGCTCCTCGGTCCTGCCGGTGCGCACCGTGGGGGTCCAGGGCGACGAGCGCACCTACCGGCACGCGGCGGTGGTCTGGTCTCAGGGCGAGGCCGGTGGTCATGGGCCTGGCTGGCCGACGCTCAAGCGCTGCGCCGCGTCGGTGGTCAACCAGGTCTCGTCCATCAATCGCGTCCTGCTCTCGCTCGAGCCGCTGCCCCCGGGCTCGCTGCGGCTGGGGCGCTGCATGCTCGAGAAGCCGCAGCTCGACCTGCTGAGGCGGGTCGACAAGCTGGTGCGAGATCGCACCGCGGCCTACCAGGCCATCTGGCAGATCCCGGTGGTGGCCCTGCCGCTCTTCGACCTCGAGGGCCGCCAGGCGTTCGTGGTCCGTCCCGTCTGCTCGCAGGACGCGATGACCGCCGAGGTCTTCGAGATGGACGTCGAGGCGTGGTGCGCGTTGGTTCAAGAGGCGCGGAAGATCGCCGGGGTGGGGCCGCTCTTGTATGAGCTGACCACCAAGCCCCCGGCGACGATCGAGTGGGAGTAAGGAGAAGGGCGATGGCAGATCTGACGCTGAAGAATGCCCGCTGGCTCGCGCCGGACGGGCGGTTCCAGGACGGGACGCTGGTCATCCGGGAGGGCGTCCTCCGCCTCTCCGAGCCTCCCCACGAGCGCGCCCCGGTGCTGGACGCGGCGGGGATGCGCGTGGTGCCCGGGGCCATCGATTCCCACACCCATCTGCGCGAGCCGGGTCAGGAGCAGAAGGAGGGGATCGAGCGCGGGACGCGGGCGGCGCTGGCGGGCGGGGTGACCACCGTCCTCGACATGCCCAACAACGCTCCGCCCATCGACTCCGAGGAGCGGCTGGCTGCCAAGAGGAAGCTCTTCGCGCAGAGGTCCCGCGTCAACTACGGGCTGCACGTCCAGGCTCCCTACCAGGGCGCGGGTCGCGGCTATGCCTCCGCCAAGATCTATCTGGCGCGCTCCTCGGCGCTGCCGGCGCTGGGCCCCGGCTCGCTCCAGGAGGTCTTTCGCGCCCATCGCTGCGTGACCGTCCACGCCGAGGACGAGTCCGGGTTCCTGCCGGCCTCGGGCTTCCCCGGCCAGCCGCGCAGCCACCACCTGCAGCGGCCTCGCGCCGCGGTCACCTCCGCCCTCGCCGCCGTCGAGAACGCGCTCGGCTCCATCCCCTTCAAGGAGAGGCCGCGGCTCGTCCTCTGCCACGTCTCCACGGCCGAGGAGCTCGCCTGGCTCGAGCACGTCAAGTCCATGGGCTGGGACGTGTGGGGCGAGACCTGCCCGCACTATTGGCGCCTGACCGAGGACGACTACGTGCGCGTCGGGCCGCAGCTCAAGGTCAACCCGCCGCTGCGCACCCAGGCCGATGTCGACGCCCTCCTGTCCGCGCTGGCGGTGGGCCCCATCGACTTCATCTCCACCGATCACGCCCCCCATCTGCCGCAGGAGAAGGCGGACGAGGCGAGCGCGCCCTCGGGGATCCCAGGCCTGGAGTGGTACCTGCCGCTGGTGCTCGAGCTGGTGGAGTCGGGCCGCATTGGCTGGTCGCGCTTCCTCGAGCTCACCAGCCGCAACGCGGCGCGCTGCTTCGGGCTCGCCGGGCGGGGCCTCATCAAGGAAGGGATGCGCGCAGATCTGGCGCTGGTCTCCCGCCGCCCCGGAGCGCCCAAGCCCGCGCTGATCACTGGCGCGGGCTACGACCCCTATCCCGACGCCGCGTTCTCCTGGTGCGTGGAGAGGACCATCGTCAACGGCCGCATCGAGGGCCAGGCAGGGGAGGAGGTGGTGACCTAAATGAACCCCGAGAAGAGAGAGCTGATCGCGTTCCTGGTGGAGAGCGAGGCGGTGCAGTTCGGCGAGTTCACCCTCAAGTCGGGTGACAAGTCGCCGTTCTTCGTGGACCTGGGGCGGGTGCGCACCGGCCGCGGCCTGGAGTTCGTCGGCCGGCAGATCGCGCGCGCGGTGAAGGAGCGCTTTCCCGACGCCACGCTGCTGTTCGGGCCCGCCTACAAGGGAATCGCCCTGGCGACGGCGGCGGCGGTGGGCTTCTTCCGTGAGCAGGGACGCGATCTGGCGGTCTGCTACGACCGCAAGGAAGGCAAGGCCCATGGGGAGAAGGGCCTCTTCATCGGCCAGCATCCCCGGCCCCAGGATCGCGTGGTCATCATCGACGACGTCCTGAGCTCCGGCGGGACCAAGCTCGAGGCGGCGAAGGCGTTGGAGGAGGCCTTCGGCGTGCGGCCGGTGGGCGTGATCGTCACGGTGGACCGCACCCGCAAGGGCTGCGCCTACGACCACGCGGCGCTGCCCGTGCAGGCACTCGCGGACATCCACGACCTCGCGGACTACCTCACGGAGAAGGACGACCCGCGCGCCACCCTGGTGCGCCGCTTCTGGGAAGGAGGCTGAAGGCCATGGCCATGGAGAGAAGGCTGGGGCTCATCCCCGCGCTGGACTGCGATCTCGAGAAGGCGATCGAGCTGGTCTTGAAGGTGGACAACGTGGCCGGGGTCTACGGCTACAAGGTCGGCTTCGTGCTCGGGCTCGCGCACGGCCTGCCCAAGGTGGTGGAGCGCATCCGCAAGATCTCGAAGAAGCCGGTCATCTACGACCATCAGAAGGCGGCGACGGACATCCCCGACACCGGGGAGGCCTTCGCGCGCACCCTCGCCGCGGCGGGAGTCGACGAGGCCATCCTCTTCCCGCAGGCGGGCCCCGAGACCCTCACCGCCTGGACCCGGGCCCTGCAGCTCGAGCGGCTCAAGGTCATCGTCGGCGGGGTGATGACGCATCCCAAGTACCTGGCCTCCGAGGGCGGCTTCCTGGCGGACGAGGGAATCCTCAGCGCCTACGGGCAGGCAGCGCAGCTGGGAGTCCGGGCCTTCGTGGTGCCGATGACCAAGCCCGAGCTCGTCCGCGGCGTCGCCGAGCGGCTCGGGGCCGGCGACTGGGAGTTCTATTCGCCCGGCCTCGGTGCCCAGGGCGGGAGCCTGGCCGGCTTCGACTTCCTCAAGCGCCACTACGCCATCGTCGGCCGCTCGCTGCTCAAGGCGGAGGACCCGGCCCGCTACCTCGAGGGGCTCCTCAAGGAGGCGACCCCGTGAAGCGCGACCTCATCTCCATCGACGATCTGGGGCGCGCCGATCTCGAGCGCTACCTCGCGCTGGCGGCGAAGGTCGAAGGGCTCGAGCCAGAGGCGAAGCGCGACAAGCTTCCCGGGCGAGTGCTGGCGGTGATGTTCTTCGAGCCCAGCACCCGGACCCGTCTCTCCTTCGAGTCGGCGATGTGCCGGTTGGGGGGCAGCGTCCTGGGGTTCTCGGAGGCGGCCAGCACCTCGGCGGCCAAGGGCGAGTCGCTGCGCGACACCGCGCGCACCGTCGAGCGCTACGCGGGCCAGATGGTCATCCGCCCCCCGCGGGAGGGCGCGGCGCGTGCCGCAGCCGAGGCGACGGGGGTGCCGGTCATCAACGCCGGCGACGGCGCCAATCAGCACCCCAGCCAGACGCTGCTGGACCTGTACACGATCCAGAAGTTCTTCGGCGGCTTGAAGAAGGGCCTGCGCATCGCGCTCGTCGGCGACCTCAAGTACTCGCGCACCATCCACTCGCTGGTGCAGGCGCTGGCGCTCTTCGAGGGGCTGGAGTTCCACCTGGTCTCGCCGCCGGCGCTCAGGCTGCCCGGGTACCTGATGGAGACCGGTGCGGCGCGCAAGGCCTCCTTCCACGAGTCGGAGGACCTGCGCGCCGCCATCCGCCGCAGCGACGTGCTGTACATGACCCGCATCCAGAAGGAGCGCTTCCCGGACGTCCTGGACTACGAGAAGGTCAAGGACGCCTACGTCCTCAACCGCGAGATGCTGGAAGAGGCTCCCCGCGGGCTGCGGGTGATGCACCCGCTGCCGCGGGTCAACGAGATCGCCGCCGACGTGGACGAGACGGGCCACGCCGGCTACTTCGAGCAGGTGGGCCACGGGCTGGTGGTCCGTCAGGCCGTCCTGCTCGACCTGTTGGGGGTGGCGCCAGGACCAACCACGACCACAAGGTGCTGCACATCCCGAAGATCGAGAAGGGGACGGTCATCGACCACATCCCCGCCGGCTTCGGGCTCAAGATCCTGGCGATCATCCACCGCTACCCGGAGATGACCGAGGTGGTGGCCACCGTCGGGCTCAACTACCCCTCGAGCAAGCTGGGCCGCAAGGACCTGATCAAGCTGGAGACCGAGGAGCTGCCGGCGCGGGTGCTGCAGCACATCGCGGTGGTCTGCGCCGGGGTCTCCATCAAGCGCGTCAAGAACTACCAGGTGGACAAGAAGATCGTGGTCGCGCTGCCGGAGCTGATGGTGGGCCAGGCCCGCTGCCGCAACCCGAGCTGCATCACCCAGTTCGAGCGCGACGTGGTGACCCGCTTCCGCTGCGTGGACGCCGAGAGCCAGCGGTTCCGCTGCGCCTTCTGCGAGCGCATCTTTCCCTTGAACGAGCTGGAGCTCATCGCCTGATGGACCCCGCCTCCGCCCGCCCGCAGGCCGCCGCCGGAAGTGGATGCCAATCTGGGCATTCCACGCGGGAATCCGGTGACCCCGAGCGCAGCTCCCGCCGCGCAGCGGTGGGAGCGGAGTCGAGGGACCCCCTCGACTCCGGGGCTCGCGCTGCTCGCCCCTCCGCTCGGGGAGACCGGAGTTTCTCGATGGACGATCAGGATGGCATCCACTCCCCAGCCGAGCGGCCCTCGCTGCGCACGCGCCTCGCCGGGGTCGAGCTCGAGTCGCCGCTCGTGCTCGCCTCCGGCATCCTCGGCGTCACCGCCTCCTTGCTGGCGAGGGTCGCCCGCCACGGCATCGGGGCGGTGACCACCAAGTCCTTCAGCCTCGAGGAGAGGCCCGGGCACAAGAGCCCCACCATCGTCGCCTTCGATCACGGCTTCCTGAACGCGGTGGGGCTCTCCAACCCGGGGTGGGAGGCGGCCACCGAGACCATCCGCGAGTACCGCACCCGCTCCAAGGTGCCGATCATCGCCTCGGTCTTCGGCAAGACGGTGGAGGAGTACCCGCTCATCGCCGAGAAGGCCGCCGCCGCCGGCCCCGACCTGCTGGAGGTGAACGTCTCCTGCCCCAACGTGGCGGCGGAGTTCGGAGCTCCCTTCGAGGCCGACCCCAAGGTCCTCGCCACCGTGACCGAGTCGGTCAAGCGCGTCGCCGGGAAGGTCCCGGTGGCGATGAAGCTCTCCGCGAACTTCGGGGCGATCGGGCGGATGGCCAAGGTCTGCGAGGACCACGGGGCGGACGCCATCACCGCCATCAACACCGTCGGCCCAGGGATGCTCATCGACCTGAACGTGAAGCGCCCGGTGCTGGCCAACAAGGTCGGGGGCGTGTCGGGCCCCTGCATCCTGCCCATCGCGGTGCGCTCGGTCTGGGAGATCCGCAAGGCGGTGAAGATCCCCATCATCGGCACCGGGGGAGTCGGCAGCGCCGAGGACGCGCTGCAGATGATCCTCGCCGGGGCCACGGCGGTGGGCATCGGCAGCGCGCTGGCCTTCGACGGGCTGGAGTCGCTGCCACAGATCAACGCGGGCCTGGAGCGCTACCTGGCCGGGCAGGGCCTGAGCTCGCTGGATGCGATTCGCGGAGCGGCCCATGAACCTTGACCCGGCCAAGATGCGGACTCTGCGCGTGCTCGAGGTCGTCGAGCACGGCCCGGGGCTCAAGAGCCTCTACTTCGAGCAGCCCTTCGAGGCCGAGCCGGGGCAGTTCGTGAACGTCTGGATCCCCGGCGTGGACGAGAAGCCCTTCTCCATCTCCGACCTTTCCGGAGGACGGCTGGAGCTCTCGGTCAAGGCCTATGGGGCTTTCTCGAGCCGGCTGCTGGAGGCGCGTCCGGGTGACTACCTGGGGATCCGCGGCCCCTTCGGTCACGGCTTCCGCCTGGAGTCGGACGCGGTGCTGGTGGCGGGTGGCATCGGCTTGGCGCCGATCCGCTTCCTGTCCCACCGGCTGACCGCGCGGGGAATGGCCCACCGGGTGGTCATCTGATTGAATTCGAGCGCCGACCTCATCTTCCCGGCGGACTACCAAGGCGCGGCGCTGGCGAGCGAGGACGGGTCGGTGGGGCGCCGGGGGCTGGTGACGTCGCTCTTGGAGGAGATGCTGGAATCGGGGCCGCGGCCGAGGGCGGTGTACGGGGCGGGGCCGGAGCGGATGCTGCTGGCGGTGCAGGAGCTCGTGACGCGCTTCGAGGTGCCCTTCCAGCTCTCCTTCGAGCGCTACATGAAGTGCGGCTTCGGGCTGTGCGGGCAATGCGCTCTGGACGGAAGCGGCGTGCAGGTGTGCACCGAGGGCCCGGTCCTCGAGCGACAGGATCTCGAGGGCGTGACCGACCTGGGACAGCCCCATCGCACGGCCTCGGGGCGGCGGCCGGCGACGAGCCAGAAGACCTGAGCGCGCCCACAGAGGCGGCCCGCCTACCTGCTTTC
>JACRCT010000184.1 GCA_016218885.1 Deltaproteobacteria bacterium
CCAAGCGCGGCCCGAAGAAGCCGAAGAAGAAGAAACCATTCGATCCCAAGCATCCTCATGTATCGACCGCGCGTCTCCTTGCTGCTCGGCGTTCGAGGAAGTCGAAGAAATAGCGGGAGGGATCACCTTGGAAGGGCTGCTCCTCTCGCCCATCTGGGCCCGGTGCTTGGAGCCCTCGAAGATCTTGTAGTTGCGGAGAGGAAGGTCGCTCTTGCTACGGGGAGGCGGGCGCGCCAGAGTGCGCCCATGCTTCGGTTCACCTTGCTCAGTCTGACGGTGCTCCTCTCGCTGTCCTCCTGCAGCTACGACTGCAACTCCTCCAACTGTGCCGACGGGTGCTGTGGGGAGCATGGGGTCTGCTACGTGGGCGGCCCCGACAAGGCGTGCGGGCTCCTGGGCGCCGCGTGCGTCGATTGCTCCGCCTCGGGCACCTCCTGCGCGAAGGGGGCGTGCGTGGTGTCCTGCCAGGCAGGTCGCAGCTGTCGGTCCAAGGCAGACTGCTGCGCGACCCACTTCTGTGTGAATGGCGAGTGCGAGAGCTGCCGCATCCAAGGCGAAGTCTGCTCGATTCCTGGAGCCGCATGCTGCGAGAAGCTCGATTGCGAGCGACCCTTCTCGACCTCCACCACTTGGACCTGCCGGAGCGAATGAAGCCATGGCCCTCGTGACCCTCCTCCCGCTCTGCCTCGCCGCCGCGGCCACTGCCGCTCCGGACTGGCCTGCCAGCTTTGCCCCTGCCTCCCTTTCCACCATCTTCGGCGAGGGATCTGCGGTCCTCGTGACTGCTGCCGACGGCTCCTCGCGAGAGGCGGCCTCGGCGCTCGCCGCCAGCCTACGCGCCTCCAGCCAGGCCCGGCTCGTCATGGACGACACTGCGCTCGGCGATCTCTCCGGCTTGAGCGACGCGCAGATCGTCCAGCGCAGCCAGGGGCTCCCGATAGCGCGCGTGGCTGTCGTCCGGGTCTTCCCGCGCGAGGGCGCGCCGCCCACTGGCGTAATCGCCCTCTATGATCTGAGCGGAGCTCGCCTCGCTGGTGGATCCCAATCCGGTGGATGCGCCGGGCGCTCGGCAGCTCGCCGACACCTACAACCGCGAGCTGCGCCAAGAGCTGGGGCTTGCGCCCACGAGTCGGCGCGAAGCGCCCACCGCCACTCCGATCGCCGGCTTGGATCTCCGGTTCTGAGCTCTCTCGGATCCCTTCCTCGTGGGGGCGTGGGCGTCCCGATTCACGCTGCGTGAGCATGAGCGTCCGGCCCAGGGCGAGCTCTTCGCCTGACCGCCCGACACCGCCCGACACCGCCCGCTGCCACTCCCGACACCCGCCGCTACTACGCCCGTGACTCGGTTCACCCGATCCTTTCGTATCCGCGTGATCGCGTGCTCGCACTGCCTATACACATCGGCGCGGGCCAGGCGAGCCAGGGTGGCCGAGCGCAGGAGTAGCGTGGGACGCTTGCTCGCGCCGCGTCCCACGATCGGAGATGACGTCCCGGAGCTAGCGGTTGTTGGTCAGGATCTCGGGCCGGGGCTCGCTACCGCTGCCGGCGGAGCCGAGCTTCGGCGGCCCGGACTTGCCTGCCGGCAGGGAGGCCGGCATCCGGCGGGACCGGCGATCCCCATCCGGCGGCCGAGTGCGTGCCGGAACATGCTGACCGACCCCCGCTTCGCCCCTGGTGCGAGAAGGCCCGAAAGCGGGGCCAGGTGTGCGGCGGCAGCAGTCGCCTGGCGCCTCACCGGAGAAGCGCGGCAGGCAACCGATGGAAAGTCCATCGCAGCAGCAGTGTGTCTTTCATCAGCAAGAAGAGCAGGCAGCGCACCAGAAGCCCGGCCATGGCACGGAGGAGCCTCCGAGCACTCGGCCCTTCGTTCTTGGCATTTGCCTGAACCCCACTCCTGACGGAGACAAGCATGAAGAACACCGCTCTGCTGATCCTGTGGCTCGCGCCTGCGCTCTCGCACGCAGACGTCTTGTTGAACACCACGATCGATTGTGCGGATTGGGAGCAAGGGACTCAGCTCAACTGCGATGGGCTGGAGTGGCCGAGCGGCCAGCAGACCGTCGATGGCAACAAGACCACCATCACCTCGGTCGCCAACAACCCCGCGGGGGGCGGCAAGGGGGTTCGCTTCTGGGTGGGCGATGGTCACAACGTCAACAGCGCCTCGCTCTCCTGGAACTACCTGGGGGGAGGGGCGCTTCCTCCTCAGAAGGAGCTCTGGATCCGCTGGTACATGAGGCATGAGGCGGGATTTCGCTGGGATCCCCTGCACTTCGACAAGATGCTCTACATCAGGACCGTCAACAGCATTGACGCGATCCCCGGCTTCGCCAATGGAAAGTACGTACTGCTCGCTCAGGGCTCGCCCGACTACTACCAGGTCGCCACGAACTACACCTGGGAGGACATCATGGGAGGCAGCGTCTCCGACGGCAGATTCCACTGCTACGAAATCCACCTCAAGATGGACACGAATGGCGCGAATGGGGTGGGCCAAGTGTGGATCGACGGCGTGTTGCGAGCCAGCAACACCGCAGTCAATTGGAGCAACGGCAACGCGACGGCGCGCGAGGGCTGGCGATGGTTCGGGTTCGAAGAGAACCAGAACGCTCCCGCCAACGGCCGAGCTATGTCGATCGACTACGACGACATGGTCGTCTACAACACTCCGCCTCCGAACCGCGACGCCGCGGGCAATCCCTTCATTGGCCTAATCGGTGGTGGAGGCGGCAAGCGGCCTTCGCCGCCGACCGGGTTGAGGACCCAGTAGCGGACGCTCCGCGTCTCGGACGGCGGGGCCGCCCCCTGCGCAGCCCAGAAACGACACCGCCCTGCTGGCCTGGAGAGGCCGTCAGGGCGGTCTGGTCTTAGGCGACGGCGCTTGCGCCGCGCCGCCGGGAAGGCGGGGCAGCCGACACCCATCCTCCTCCCTGCCCGATACCACCTCGTCGATGCCGGTGCTGCCGCCGTGCCCATGCAGGGGGCGTGGGCGTTCCGCCCGCGGAGCCCTGAAGCGGAGGTCACGCCTCACTCCCATCTCGCTCGACCAGCTCACGCTGCTTGAGCATGAGCGTCCGGCCGTTCGCGTCCCGACTGGCAAGACGTGCGGCCAGTCCTTTCGCTCAGTCTTGGATTCAGAGGAGACCTTCAGGTGAGGGCTCTGCGGTCGGGACGTCCGCGCTCCCAGGAGGAAGGAGGCAGGACAAGCTGCCGCGCGGCCGCGCTACGCACCCCGCGTGGTACAACCTGCCGCCATGAAACGTCCGGTCTTCCTCCTCCTCGCCGCCGTTGTGCTCGCTCTCGCCGCCTGCCCTCGTCCCCGGGGGCTCGGCCTCGCTCCACTCGAGGAGGCCTTGGCCTCGAGCGGCTCGAAGGGCCCCCGCGACCAGGCGCTGGCGGGCTTTGCGCTCTGGCTGCTTCGCGGCCGTCCTCAGGAGGCCGCGCCGCTGTTCGCCTCCGCGGCCCAGGCCGGCGACGTCTGGGGCCTGTGGGGCCAGTCGGAGCTGGCGCGCCGCTCCCTCGATACGCGCGAGCGGGTCGGCGCCGCCCTGCGCATCTGCGAGCTCGCGCCGCGCCACCCGCTGTGCGCCGTCGCCGCCCGCCTGGCCCTGGCCTCCACAGGCGAATCTCCAGCGCTCGATCTGGCCATCGAGGCCTCGGCGTTGCGCGCCCTGTCCGCCGGTGCGCTGGGAGACGCCGCCTACTACCTGCGTCTGGCCGCGGCCTCGGTGCGGCAGAACCGCGGCGACCGGCCTGGCGCTCGCGCGTTGTGGGCTGACGCCGGCCAGGTGAGCGCCGCGTCGCTGCTGGGCCCCTATTCGCGCTACCACTTCCTCCAGTGGGACGAGACCTTCCCACCGGAGAAGGGAGAGGCCAGCCCTGGGGCCGGCCCTTATGGCCCCATCGTCGCGCGTGAAGCCCGCGCTCACGAGGGTCGGCTCCTGCTCGGCTCCGAGCCCACCACCGCCGACATCTATGACTGGGCCGCCGACGTCCAGGTGGCCGAGGAAGCGCGCTACCAACTCCGGGCCATCAGCCGCGGCTCCTTCCGCGTGCTCATCGACGGCGAGCTCGCCCTCGACCAGCGCGAGTTCGAGGCATGGGTGCCCGAGGAGCGGGTGGTCGAGGTGCGCCTCGCCCCCGGCAAGCACCGCCTCGTCGCCCGCACCGCGCGAGGGACCGAGCGCGAGGACGCGCTCTGGCTGGGGCTGGCCCGGGCCGATGGCCAACCCGCACGGCTGACGTTCGCTGCGGCGCACGGCGCTCTGCCGCCACAGGCCCAGCCCCCCGCGCTCTCGCCACCCGCGGGCTCCTGGCCCGACGCGGCGACGCTGGCTATCGCGCTCGAGCAAGAGGTCGGCTCGGCGCTGGCGGCCTACGTCGCCTCCCGCAGCGCCACCGAGCGCGACGAGGAGGGAGCCCTGGCTCTCGCCGACGTGCTGGTGCAGCAGCAGCCGACCTCGGCGGCCTTCCTGGTCTTGCGGGCCGAAGCCTTGATGTCCAACCAGTCCCTCCCTACGCGCATCGCCCGCGGCCGAGCTCACCGGGATCTGGAGGAGGCGCTCAAGACCGACCCCGGCGAGGCCTCGGCGCTGCAGCGGCTCTCCATCCATGCGCGTGGCGAGAACCGCCTCGACGAGGCGGCCGAGCTGCTGGAGCGAGCCAGGCAGGTCGCCGCGCCCGGCTCCTGGCGAATCGTGCTGAGCGACATGCGGCTCGCCCAGGCGCGCGGAGCCGATGCCCTGGCCGACGAGCTCGCTCAGCGCGCCCTCGCCCAGGAGCCTGGCCTGTGCGACGCGCTCGACCTGCGCTACGACCTGGCGCGTCGCCTCGATGCAGTGGCTCTCGCCGATCTGCTCGTGAAGGACCTCGGGCGCTGTCCTGGACACGACGCACGGCAAGCCGAGCACCTGCGCGCTCGGGGCGATCTCGCCGCTGCGCGCGAGCGCTTCGAGGCGCTGGCCGAGGCACACCCGCTGGACTCCAACCACTTACAGACCGCGGCCCAGGTCGCGCTCGCCCAGGACAAGCCGCTGGAATCGGCGGCGCTGTGGGAGAAGCTGCAGCGCTCCTGGCCACGGCACCCGCTCTTCCACAAGCGCCGCGCCGAGGCCCTGGAGCGGGCCGGAGACCTCGCCGGGGCACGGGCCGAGCGCGAAGCCGCGCTGGCCCTCGACGGGTCGGACCTCAAGTTGCGGCGGATGCTCGCCATCGAGGACGGCAAGGAGGTGCTGGAGGACCTCAAGACCGACGGCGCGCCGCTGCTCGCGCGCTGGGTGAAGGAGCACGGCTCAGAGCGCCCCACCACCTCGGGCGCCTACATCCTCGATGCCTCGGCGATCGAGGCGCACCCCGACGGCTCGTTCACCGAGCGCACCCACCTGCTCGCGAAGGTCCTGGACCAGGCAGGTGTGAGCTCGCTGGCCGAGGTGCACCTCCCCGTGGGAGCAGAGGTGCTGCTGCTGCGGACGATCAAGGCCGACGGGCGGATCCTCGAGCCCGAGCAGATCGGCGGCAAGGACGGCATGTCGCTGCCGGGAGTGGAGGTCGGCGACTACGTCGAGTACGAGTACCTCGCCTCGACCTCCTCGCGCGGCGCGGCCATGCCCGGCTTCGCGGCGCCCAAGTTCTACTTCAGCATCGCCGACGGACAGCTCTTCCACTCCACCTACACCGTGCGCGCACCCGCGGGAGCGGGTCTCGCCGTGGACGCCCACAACCTCGAGGCCCCGCCGGTCCACCGCGATGGGAGCTGGGACGTGGTCTCGCTGACCCGCCAGGAGATACCCGCCTTCGTGCGCGAGCCCGGCAGCCCTGCCTCCGAGGAGGTGCTGCCGTTCGTGCAGGTCGGCGCCGGCGCCGGGCTCGACGAGAGCGTGGCCAGCCTGGGCGACTTCCTGCTCGATCGCGCCAAGCCCAACGCCGAGGTCACGCGCTTCGCGCAGCAGGCCGTGGGCGAGAAGACGGGCCTGGAGGCCGTCCGGGCCCTCAACGCGAAGGTGATGCAGGAGGTGTAGGGCCCCGAAGCGAGTCTCACCAAGCGGGCCACGGTGACGCTGGCGCAGGGGCGCGGCAGCCGCCTGATGCTGCTCAAGGGCTCCCTCGCGGCGCTGGGCATCCCCTCGCGAGTGGTCTTGGTGCGGCCCTTCACGACCGATCCCGCCGCCTACCGCTTCGCCGGAGCCGAGCTCTTCAACTACGCGGCGCTGCAGGTGAAGACCGCCGCCGAGGGCGAGGTGCTGCTCGCGCCGGGCATCCGTCACGCCCCCTTTGGCCGCATCGCGCCGCAGGCGCAGGGCCAGGAGGCGATGGTGCTTCCCGAGACGGGCGAGAAGCCGCTGGCGCTCAAGACCGCAGGCAGCCGCGAAGCCGACGGCAAGCATGTGGCGCTGCAGCTCTCGCTGAGCGCCGAGGGGACCCTCTCCGGCAAGGGCGTGGAGACCTATCGCGGCCTGGAGGCCGCCTTCCTGCGCGCGACACTGGAGCGGATGAACCAGGAGCAGCGCCACCAGGCGTTGGAGGCGGCCATCGCGCGGACCTTCGAGAACGGAGCCCTGACCGAGCTGGCCATCGAGGAGACCGAGGAGCCCGGCTCGCCGGTGGTGTTCCGCTTCTCCTTCGTCGCGCCGGGGTTCGCGCGCGCCGACGGCGACGGGCGCATTATCGTGCCCCACGGCATCTATCCCTCGAGCTTCGCGCGCCGCTTCCTGCACCAGTTCGAGCGCCGCACGCCTCTGCTCATCGGAAACCCCGAGAAGCTGGACCTGGAGGTGGAGCTCGAGCTGCCCCAGGGAGCCACCCTCGCCGGCGCGCCGCAGTCCTTCAAGCTGGAGACGCCCTTCGGCCGCTTCGAGCGCACCGAGCAGGCCTCGCCGGGGCGCTTCTCGGTGCGCCAGAGCTCGTCTCTGTCCATGACCCGCGTCGCGCCCGAGCAGTACCGGGCCTTCGGGGAGATCCTCATCGCCGCCGACCAGGCCGAGCAGCGCGAGGTCGTCTTCCAGGCCGCGCCGAGCACCGTGGCGGCGAGGTAGCAGGCAAGATCTGCCCCGGGACTGAGGACACCCTGGCCGGTCAATGCGTCGAATGGCGGAGCGCGAAGACCCATCTCGACCCGTCGTGGTGGGCGAACAGGGTGCCCGAGACCCCGGTGACCGGGGAGAGGCCGTAGTAGGCGATGTGCGGTCGGCCGTCGACGTCGAGGGCAAGGGAGGTCTGGCCGCTCTGTAGACCGCGCGTGGCACGTTGCCGGCACCAAGCGCCAGCGAGATGCCACTGGCCCAGCCACTCAGAAGCGGCAGCGCGATCAGGCGGCCGGCGCCACCGTGGGAAAACGTTTTCCCGCGGTGCCCTCGAG
>JACRCT010000185.1 GCA_016218885.1 Deltaproteobacteria bacterium
CTCGTGCAGGCGGTCGTGCAGAACCCGCTGCCGCGACACGCGCTGCTCAACGTGAACTTCCCCGCGGGGAGCTCGACCCGTTTCGCCGTCACCTGCCTGGGGCAGCGCAACTACGGCGCGGTGGTGCACGAGAAGACCGACCCTCGCGGGCGCAACTACTACTGGATCGGTGGCGGCGACGCGCAGTACGAGGACATCCCGGGCTCCGACTGCAACGCGGTCTTCAAGGATGGGCTCGTCTCGCTGACGCCCCTGAACATCGACCTGACGGACCACGCGCTCCTCGACACGCTTCGCACGTGGGAGGTCCCGGGCTATTCGCGGAACGGCTGACAGCAAAGCCTGCGAGGGCCATCGGAGAAGGAACGCCTGGCGCCCTTGGATGCCGGCACCTCGGGCCCCGCTCATCGGCTTTGCCCTCGCTTGCCTCCTCGGTTGCGTGAGCTCCCGCCCACACTTGTCCCCGGTGAAGCTCGAGCCGCACGTCGAGCCCGAGGTGGTCGGCGTCACTCACGTCGTCAAGCCTGGCGAGACGCTCTGGCGCATCGCGCGGGCCTATCGCATCACCGTCGAGGACCTGTCGCTCGCCAACCCCCAGGTCGACTCGACCAGGCTTGCGGCGGGCCAGCAGCTCTTCGTCCCTGGAGCCAAGGCGCTCGCTGAGGTCCCGCCCGCCGATCTGCCTCCTCCCGAGACCCCCTTCCAGAAGGCGACCGAGGCCCCGCTCTCCTGGCCGATGAGCGGCGTTCTCTACGCTCGCTTCGGTCCGCGCGGGGAGTCGCGCCATGACGGCATCGACCTCGCCGCCCCGGCCGGGACGCCCGTCCATTCCGCCGCCGACGGCCAGGTCCTCTTCGCTGGCGAGCAGAAGGGCTACGGCCAAGGGGTGCTCGTCGAGCATGCGGGCGGACTGATCACGCTCTACGCCCACAATCGTGAGGTCCTGGTGAAGGACGGCGAGCGGGTGAAGGCCGGCCAGCCCATTGCCCGGGTGGGCGAGCCCAGCAAGACGAGCGGTCCCCACCTGCACTTCGAGGTTCGCGTGGACGGCGCACCTAGGGACCCGCTCCGCTACTTGCCGCCTCCTCGCTGAGGGCCCAATTCGTTGGCATCAGACGGGGGGACCACTACAATCCAGCGCTCCTCCCGGTGGCGAGAAAGGCCCAGCCATGGATATCGAGCTCAACGAAGCTCAGCTTGAGATCCAGAAGCTCTGCCGCGCCTTCGCCGCCAAGGAACTGACCCCCCACGCCCGCCAGTGGGACGAGTTTCATCGCTTCCCTGCCGAGGCGGTCAAGCTGCTGGGGGAGATGGGCCTGATGGGGGTGGCGGTCCCCGAGCAGTGGGGAGGCCCGGGCCTGGACAACGTGTCCTACGCGGTGGCGATGGAGGAGATCAGCCGAGGTTGCGCGGGCACTGGCGTCATCGTGAGCGTCTCCAACTCGCTCTACTGCGACCCGGTCCTCAAGTACGGCAATGACGACCAGAAGCGAGAGTGGCTCGCTCCCTTCGCTCGCGGCGAGAAGCTGGGCTGCTTCGCCCTCACCGAGCCGCAGTCGGGCTCGGACGCGGCGGAGATGATGACCACCGCCAAGCTCGACGGAGACTGCTATGTCCTCGAGGGCACCAAGAACTTCATCACCAACGGCCCTCAAGCCGAGGCGGTGCTGGTCTTCGCCATGACCAACCCGGGCGCCAAGCACCGCGGCATCAGCGCCTTCATCGTCCCCACCGACGCTCCCGGCTTCTCCCGCGGCAAGCCCGACGACAAGTTGGGCATCCGCGCCTCCGGCTCCTGCAGCCTCTTCTTCGAAAACTGCCGCGTCCCCGTCGCCCAGCGCCTGGGCAGGGAGAACGAGGGCTTCCGCATCGCCATGGGCACTCTCGACGGAGGGCGCATCGGCATCGCCGCCCAGGCCCTGGGCATCGCCCGCGCCGCCTTCGAGGAAGCCCTGGCCTACAGCCGCGACCGCAAGGCCTTCGGCACGCCCATCTGCGAGCACCAGGCCATCCAGTTCATGCTCGCCGACATGGCCACCGAGATCGACGCGGCGCGCCTGCTCGTCTGGCAGGCGGCGGCGATGAAGGACGCAGGCGTGCGGCACACCGCCCAGTCCTCGATGGCCAAGCTCTTCGCCTCGGAGATGAGCGGGCGGGTGACCACCCGGGCCCTGCAGATCTTCGGCGGCTACGGCTACACCAAGGACTACGACGTCGAGCGCCACTTCCGCGACGCGAAGATCACCGAAATCTACGAGGGGACCAGCGAGATCCAGCGCATCGTCATCGCGGCCACCGGGCTCAGGGAATAGCATCATCTGCCTTCGCGCCCGTTCCGGCGCAGCGCTCCTCCCAAGCAGCCGAGCCCGGGAGCGCAGGGGGGCCGAGGCTGTTTTTTTGACGCAGGGCATTTCAAGGAGGACCCACGTGAGAACCATTCGCTTGCTCGCCATCGCAGTGGCGATGCTCGTTCCTGCCGCCGCGCTTTCCTCGGAGCCCAAGTCGGACAAGAAAGACGCCAAGATCGAGGTCGAGAAGCCGAACCTGCCCGACTTCAAGCTCGACTCGGGCAGTGGCGCCAAGCCAGCCAGCCAGTCGGGGGCCGGCGCGGCCATCGCTGATCCCAGCGCCAAGCCCAAGCGCGAGCTCGACACCTCGAAGATGGTCTTCGACCAGGAGTCGATCCGGCAGGTGGTGAAGTTCCACATGCCCGAGATCCAGGAGTGCTACGAGAAGGTCCTCGCCGATACCGGCGCCAAGCTCGAGGGCCGGGTGGTGGTGGGCTTCATCATCAGCGCCGAGGGCAACGTCTCCGAGGCCAGGGTCCTGGCCAAGAAGAGCTCCTTGAAGGACGACCGCGTCCACGATTGCGTCCTCGCGATGCGCGCCTGGGGCTTCCCCAAGCCCAACGACAATCGCGACCACCCGATCGAGTACCCGTTCGATCTCAAGGTGAAGCAGTGAATTTCGAGCCCAACGAAACCCAGCAGGCCGTCCGAGCGACGGCCCGCGCCTTCGCCCGTGACCGCATCGAGCCGGTCGCGGCGGCGCTGGCCCGGGAGCACCGCTTCCCGGCCGATCTGGTGCGCGAGAGCGCCTCGTTGGGCCTGCTGGGCGTCAACATCGCCGAGGAGTACGGGGGAGCGGCGGTAGGGCCGGTCGCTCTGGCGCTCGCCATCCATGAGATCGCCCGTGTCGACGCCGCCTTCTGCGTCACCGTCGCGGTGACCAACATGGTCGCGGAGGTGATCGCCGCCTTCGGCACCGCGGCTCAGAAGCGCAAGTACCTGCCGTGCATCACCGGCGGCGAGGCCTTGTGCGCCGCCTTCGCCCTCTCCGAGGCGGAGAGCGCCAGCGACGCGGGAGCGCTGCGCACCGTGGCCGAGCGGCGCGGCGACCGATGGGTGCTCACCGGGGAGAAGCAGTGGATCAGCCACGGCAACCACGCCGGAGTCATCGTGGTCTGGGCCCGCACCCGAGCGCAGACCCATGATGCCAGCGGCGTGAGCGCCTTCCTGGTCGAGGGTGGGATGCCGGGCCTCACGGTGGGGCGCATCGAAGACAAGATGGGGCTCAACGCCTCGCCGACGGTGGCGTTGCAGCTGGAGGGCTGCGAGGTGCCCGCCGACGCCCTGCTGGGCGAGGAGGGCGGAGGCTTCAAGCTGGCGATGATGGCCCTCGACGGCGGGCGCATCAACATCGCGGCGCAGGCGACGGGGGTAGGGCGGGCGGCGATGCACGCCTCGGCGCGCTACGCCAAGGACCGGCAGGCGTTCGGCAAGCCCCTCTTCGAGCAGCAGGCCATCCAGTGGTTCCTGGCCGACATGCGTACCCAGCTCGAGGCCGCCGAGCTCCTCATGCTCCGCGCGGCCTGGCTCAAGGAGCAGAACAAGCCCTTCGGCCAGGCGGCGGCGATGGCCAAGCTCTATGCCATCGAAGCCGCCAACCGCATCTGCGACAAGGCCGTGGAGATCCACGGCGGCAACGGCAACGTCGGCGGTCTTCCCGTCGAGCGCTGGTTCCGCGACGCCCGCGTCCAGACCATCTACGAGGGCACCAGCGAGATCCAGCGGACGGTCATCGCCCGCCAGCTCCTCGCCTGAGAGCGTGACGAAGGAACCCTACCCGAGGCTGGGAAATGGCTTGGGCGCTGATCCGGTTAGCCCACTTCTGAGTGGGCTTCGTAGTGGTAGCCGCGGGCTTTGAGCTGGCTTCAGCCTGTGATAGCCCGCGGTGTTCGGCGCGCTCTTGCCCCACCTCGCGACCGGGTCTCGATCATCGATCGCGCGCGATTTCCCAGCCCGCAGCCCAAGCAGAGTTCTGGCTCTCGAATCTCGGTGTCGAGTCATCTTGACCTCTGTGCCCGCTCGGCTTCCCTTCCACCACCAAGCGCATGACCCTAACCGGCTCGCGCACATTGCTCGTCACCTCAG
>JACRCT010000164.1 GCA_016218885.1 Deltaproteobacteria bacterium
GCTCTCCGACCGGCTGTGGCAGAAGACGCTGTTCGAGCCGGGCGTGCGCGGTCCCGTCGGCGAGCTGATGGGCATCCTCGTGGAGCAGGCCGGCGCGGAGCTGGCCACGGCGCACTCGAAGTACGGGGTCAACCCGAAGAAGCACCGGATCGACCTCTCGGCCGAGCTGCCTGGGGTGCGTGGTTTCGCCGACCTTAGGTTCGTCAGCCACCTGTTCGCGATGGAGTCGGCGGAGGTCTTCTCGCCGTTCTTGGGCGGGCCCACCGAGGCCAAGCTCTTCCGCGGCGGCCGACCCACGCCGGATCAGGACCTGGGCGTCGAGCTGTGCAAGACCTCGCCGCCCAGCGTGAAGCTCGGCGGAAGGTACTTCGCCAACCAGGATCCCCGGGAGAAGGCCTGCCTATTGGGGTTCTGGATGTCCTTCCTGCGGCCCGAGCTGGCGATGGCGCGGCTGCTGCCGCTGGAGCGCATCGACGTGCTGTTCCAGGCGGCGATCAGCCTTGTGAACGAGTCCTACCGGTGCACGGCCGACCCGAAGGCGATCGCTCGGGAGCGCAAGCTGCTCAAGAAGGCCCTGAGCGAGCGGGCGATGGTGGCGCTGACGACGGTGGTCGGCCACTACCTGCCCCAGGCTGGACCCCACGACCTGCTCCGCTGGCTCGATGGCGTGGAGCTGACCGCGGCCCGCGCGGCGCTCTTCGCGGCGGGCGGGGAGGTGGGCGTCTTCAAGCGAGTGGTGCTCGACGCCGGGCTGCTCTCCCAGGTCGAGGAGAAGGGGATCCGCCGCAAGCTGGTCACCTTCATGCTCGGAGGGGACCTCCACGCGCTACGCAGCGCGGTGGGCGCCGGGGTGGCCAATACCTCGCCGCACTGAAGAGAGGGAGCAGACGAAGGAGGCTGGCGCCCGTGGGAAAACGTTTTCCCGCGGTGGCCTCGAGCCGGGGCGCGCAGAGCAGCGGTCAAGGTGCTCGAGGCGAGCGCGGTGGCTCAGGGCTACAACGTCGTTCTGTGCTCATCGGTCTGGACTCACCCGAGACATCCGACCAGCGGGTCAGCATGCGGGTGCTCCAGCGAGGCCATGACGTGCCTGCGGGCAAGGTCGCCTCGCGTTACCCCCGCGTCCTCAAGAACCTCCGCCGCGCCATTCGCGAGCTCCCCCACGTCATCGTCTTCGACAACAGTGACCTGGCGTCCCCCCTTCCTTCGGATTGCGAAAGTTCGAGTCGGGACGCACGAGCATGCTCGCCAAACCTCTCCCGGCTTGGCTCAAGACCGTCCTCGACCAGTAGCCGTTCGGCTCTTGCGGCCGGGACCGAGAGTCAGTCGAGCGCCTTGGCCGCGAGGTCCCGGACCCCGACCTTCCACCCGCGCGTCGCGTCCGTCTCCGCGAACTCGATGTCGAGGAAGGGCCGCGCGAGAGCCTTCAGGCTCCGTTCGGGATCCGCCGCGATCCCTCTCAGGACGGCTCCGAGCGCCAGGAGCTGCTCGGCCGCGGGCTTCTTGGTGCGGCGGAAGTCGTCGAGGATCGCCTGGGCAGCCGCGGCGTGCTTCCTGCCTGGGATCGCCAATAGCCCGGAGAGCGCCGACATCTCGATGTACGGCTTCCCCTTCCCCGCCGCCCTGGTCTTCTCGAGCAGCGGACGGGCCTTCTCGCCTCCAACCCTGGCGTACGCCCGGGCAACGACGGCCCGCTCCTTCAGGTCGTAGAACCCGAGCCCCTCCACGACCATCCTCGCGACCCCCTTGAGGGTCTGGGGCGCGCGCAGCTCCCCGGCACGGGCGACGGCTGCCATGCAGATGCCCGCAGTCTGGCCGCCGAGCTCGACCTTCTCGAGCAGCCTTGCGATCAGCGCGGGGACGACAGGGGCGCGCGTCCCGATGCAGGCGTGGAAGACGTCCTCCGGCACCCGGCGCTGCCAGACGTCCTTGATCTGCGCATCCACGAATCGACGCGCGTGCTCCTCGAGCCAGGCCCACGCCTTCGGGTGGTCGAAGCAGGCGTAGGCCTGGGCCAGCTCTCCCGTGCGGCGGAGGCCGAAGTTCCTGGTTCCCGCCGCCTCCACCCAGCGCATCCACTCATCGAAGTCGCTGCAGGCCTTGGCGAGGGCGTACAGGAGGCCCGGCGTCGCTTTCTTGTGCTCGTCCCGATACCTGGCGGCGACCGCGAGCTTTGCCGCGAGCAGCCCGACCCATCGGGCATCGACCAGCTCCCCGAGCCGCACGATCGACTCGTCACGCCCGAGAGAAAGACCCGACCAGGCGATGGTGTCGCCGGGCGGGACCGTCTCGAGGCGCTTCAGCAACTCGAGGGCCTCGCTGCCGCGCGACTCGCCGGCGATCGCCTTCTCGAGATCACCGGTGGCCGCCGCCTCCGCCCCCTTCACGGTGGCGCTCACCACTGTCTTCGGACTCCGCTTCGCCCGCGCCCGTCCGAGCAGTGGTTTCGGCGCCGCCTCCCCTATCTCCTCACGGATGCCGGCGAAGTAGACCTCGTCCAGCTTCCCCAGGCGGATCTTTTTGCCGGCGCGCAGCGTCTCGATGAACTCCCGCGACTCCCTGACCACGGGCGACCGGAGATGCCTCGTGGAGCCCAGCGCCTCCTCGAGCTCCTCCTCGTTCTCTAGCAGGTAGTGAGCCCAGAGCCAGTAGGCGGCGAGGTTCGGCCGACGTCCGACGCTTGGCTTCTCGGCCTTCCAGTCAGCGAGGGTCGCCGCCTTGGCCAGCTCGTCGGACCACTCGCCGCCGATGCCGAGAAACGCCTTGGTGAGCCAGAGCGTGCGCGCGTGGAAGGACTCAAGCGCCCCTTCCTTCCGGGTCCCGCGCGGCTGCCGCGCGTTCTCGAAGGCCTCCCGCTCGACCGCGAGGCGCTCGACGTCGAGCTTGCTCTTCCTTCGTGCCTTCTCGTCCTTGCTCAGCTCGTCGAGCAGGAGGGAGGTGATGGATCGCGCGACGTGGAACGCGCCCCACTCGTCCTGGTGCGCGTAGACGACCTGGCTCGCGCCCGACGGCGAGGGTTCCCAAGCCGCCATGAGGCTCATCTCGCCGTCCTGGGCGATGGTGCTCACCCCACAGAAGAACCCCTGGAACTCCGCGACCCACTCGGCGCGCTGATTCTTGGTCACCAACGCCTTCAGCCCATCGACGTGCGGGCGGCGGAACCGGAGATCGCCGACCCGCGCCTTCTCGAGCTCGTTTCGATCGAACAGCTCGAGCCAGGCCAGTAACTCGGAGCCGAAGGCGTCGTCATAGAGCTCGACGAGCCTGCCGCTGCGCGCCTCGCTCTTCTTCCGGCGGCTGGCGATCGAGGCGACCAGCGACGCGAGCCCCCGCCCCTCGAAGAACCCTTTCTCGCCCATGTCGGCACTCCTCCGGAGGAAACCTGCCAATCGCGGTGCGCGGACGAGGGCTACCACACGCGCTCGCACTGCGCGATCTCGAAGGACGTTCGAAGTGCCAGATCCTTGTGCTGGCCGGTAGGTCCCTCGCCACCGTCGCCAAGTGGCCGGGGGAGCTGAGAGTTGCTCTATCCGCCGCGGGTGGACTTGTTCACGAGCAGAGGCTTCTTGCCCTCGACGGCCAACCGCCGAAGCTCGCGGAAATCGACGCGGAGTACTCCGAGGTCGGCGCTCTCCCCCTCCGGCGCCAGCGCAGCGGGGTTCACCAACTTCTCCAGCTTCTTGTAGGCGGCGTTCGGCTCTCGCAGCTTCTGGAAGTCAAAGCTGTGCTTCGACCGGTCCTTGGCGATGTTCGCGCCGTGGTCGCTGAAGATGGCCAAGTCGGCGCGCAGCGTTCCCGCGACGTTAAACACCCCCGCTTCGTGGTAGCCCAGGGCCAAGCGGGCCTCCAGATTCCCGCCGACCAGGAGCCATCCGTCGCCGGTACAGGCTCGCGTCGTCAGGTCGCCAGCGACCACCAGCACTCCCGTCTCACCCACGCTGACTTCCTTGGCCTCCAGACTCCCGACCACCACCACCGTGCTGGCAACGTGCAACAGGCCTTTGACGTGCAAATCACCCAGGAAGATGGAGGGCTGCTGGGCCACCAATTCCGCGCACGCCTGCCTCTTGCCGGCCTGCGGCGGTGTGAGCAGCGCGGCGAGTGCATAAACCTCCTCTGGCGTCTTCATTGCCGGAAGGAGATCCATGACATCGCCCTTCCATCGCTTGAGGCCCTTGAGGACCGCGTTGAGGCGCCGCAAGACCTCGGCTTTCCGTGGCGCGAGGATCGGGTCCTTGGACAAGAGCGACTTGCGCTGACTCAGCCGGTCTTGCAGCAGCTTCTGGTCGAAGTCCATGGGGCCTCATTGCAGGGGCCATCGATGCCACCGAGGAGCGATCCATCGGCGACATGATTGGCAGTGCTTCATGGAAGCAGACAGCTACCACGCGGGACCTCAGGCTGCCCAGCCATGGTGTGGCCGACTCGTGAGGTCGGTTGTCCGACTCCCCGTAGTCAGCCTCACGCTTCCGGACCGACGCCGAGCGCCGCTTGCGTCGGCGATCGGGAGGCGTGTAGCCTCCGCGCAGTCTCAGGCCTCGGCGACCCGCCAGTCGTGGCTTCCGGACTCGGCAATCGGCGCCGGGTGCGGTGGGGACCCGGGCGGGACCTCTGGCGCAGAAGGCTACTTCTATCTCCATGGCGCGACGTCGCGGCCACGGCAGCCCACGCCATGGAGTCGCCATGCCCTTCCTCCGCCTTGCCTTGATCGCCGCCGTCGTCACGCTGTCTTCCCTCGCCGCGCGCGCCGAGCCGCGCACCGTCGCCCAGGCCGCAGAGCTGCAGGCCCAGGCCGTCTCGCCGGGTTCCGCACGCGTCGGCGACGTCTTCCAGGGCCAGGGGCGCCGGGGCGACGACGCCGACTGGAACGTCGAGCTCCAGCCCGGCTGCTACCTCGTCTCGGGCGCCGGCGGTCCGGGTGTCGAGCGGCTCTACCTGTCGCTCTTCTCAGGCAAGGAGCGGCTGGCGAAGGTCGCGTCCAAGACCGCGCTCGCGACGCTGGCCCACTGCGTCCAGGCCGCGGGGACCTACCGCGTGCGCGCCACCATCGACGAGGGCAAGGGCGCCTTCGCCATGGCGGTCTTCTCCCAACCGACAGCTCCGGCAGCGCCGGATCTCGAGCGGATGGCTGACGCCTACGCGGCGGCCCAGTTCCCGCAGCTCACGCGCGCCGTCGATCGCCTCCCGCTCGTCCGTGGTTCCCGCGACCAGGAGTGGCTGGTGCCGGTGCGGGAGGGTGTCTGCACCACCTTCGTGGGCGTCGCCGACGCCGCCGCGAAGGACCTTTCGCTCAAGGTGCTCCACCCCAACGGCAAGGAGCAGGCACGCACCAAGGACGCGGCGCCGGTGGCCGTGCTGCAGCACTGCGCCAAGCAGACCGGGACCTGGAGCCTGAAGGCCAGGCTCGGCGGCGCCGGAGGGGCGGGGCTCGCCCGCTTCGAGAGCCAGCCGGCCATGGGGCTCGAGGGCGTCGCGCTGGGCGCGGCTCTGCTCGGCCGGGCCTACGGCGCTACCACCGATCCGGTGCAGGTCCTCGCGGTCCGCGCCGAGGACGGCGACGAGTCCGACTGGCGCCTGCCGCTGGAGGCGGGTTGCTACCTGATCTCTGTCCTGCGCGGTGCCGGGGTGGCCAAGGTGAACGTCTCGGTCACCGATTCGAACCGCCAGAAGGTGAAGGCCACCGACCTCAAGCCCGCAGCGCTGTGCGCGGCCGCGCCGGCCGTCTACAAGGTCCGCGCGGTCATCGGCGACGGCGAAGGCGACCTCGCAGTCGCGGTGCAGCGCGTCGAGTCCGCTACCGTGGCCGAGGCCAGGCCCGAGCTCCTCTGCGACGCCCACGCCGCTGCGCTCGCGCCTGCCGGCAGCCGCGCCGCCGAGGCCTGGGCCGTCCCGGCCGGCAAGCGGCCGGAGTGGCTCGTCTCGCTGCGGCCGGGCATCTGCTACTCCTTCGTCGGCGCTGGCGTCGCCATCAAGGAGCTGCATCTCGACCTGCGCAGCGCCACCAACAAGGAGCAAGCCAAGGGCCGCGAGGACCGCGAGCGCACCCTGCTCGACTTCTGTCCGCGGGAGCCGGGCTCGTACAAGCTCGTCGTGCAGGTCGAGGGCAAGGGCAGCGCTGCGGTCGTTCGCTACGAGCGGGCCGCGCCCGTGCCGCAGGTCCAGGCCGCGGCCCAGCCCGAATCGGAGCGGGGCCCGCAGCCGACCGGCTGGACCCCGCCCAACGTCAACGTCACCGTCAACGGAGCCGCTCTGGGGATGCCCGCGATGCCGGGCCTGCCGGGCGTGACGGTCAGCACCGGCGCGGAGCCGGCGGCGGGCCAGCACCAGGTCGGCTCCGGCGCTGCCGAGGGCGGCAGCACGGGCACCTGCTGCGTCAATGGGCGCTTCCACGAGTGCTCGCCGAAGGGAATGAAGAGCTGCTCCGAAGTCGCCTCGTGCATGTCCGACGTCGCCCGCGACGCCATGAACTCCAAGAGCGGGTCGTTGAGCGGCTTCGCCGACCGGGCCGACGCCTGCGCGCGCAAGCTCGACACCTTCGCCTGCACCGCCCAACCCTCGCGCAACGGAGAGTGCAAGTAGCGGCGTCGAAGGCCTGCGCGGTCCTGTCGGCGAGCTGATGGGCATTCTCGTGGAGCAGGCCGGCGCGGAGCTGACCACGGCGCACTCGAAGTACGGCGTCAACCCGAAGAAGCACCGGATCGATCTCTCGGCCGAGCTGCCTGGGGTGCGTGGTTTCGCCGACCTGAGGTTCTTCAGCCACCCGTCCCGGTACTTGCCGACGACAAGCTCGCTGACCAGCCGCGAGCGCAAGGCCGGACGAGAACACGCCCTCCGCGGCTCTCGTCGCCGCGCCATCGGCTACCCTCGCTCCGCCGCCGGCACTGGTTGCTCCGCCGCCGGCCTCGCTTGGCGCCGACGAGGTGCCTCCTCCGGCCGCGCCCTGAGCCAGGAAGCCCACTCGCCTTCCGAGGAGGGATACGGCGAATGCGGGCGAGGACGAGGCCAGTCCGTTCAAGCGGACCAGTGCCATGCTGGGCGGCTTGTTCCAGGTGCTGCAGGTGGATGGACCGGGCACCCCGGCGGAGCGGCTCGACGATACGCTCTCGTCGCCCCGACTCGTGGAAGAGGCGCGGATCGAGGGCGGCTTCGCCAGCCGTGGGCGACAGAAGCGACCGTCTCTCGCCTGCAAGGAAGACCGCCGCGCCCAGTCGGAAGCCCGAACGGTCGCGTCCGAATTTCCCTGTGATTTCGAAGGGCACACTAGCTGCAGCCCCACTGGCCGAGAGGTGCTCATGGAAGGTTCGCGGCGGTGGTGGGGGCTTTCAGCGGTGGCGCTCGTCGCGCACAACCTCGAGGAGCACCTGCGGATGGGCGCGTTTCTCGATTCCCGCGAGGCGATGCCGCCACTCGCGCAGAAGATGATGGAGGGCCTGACGGTGGCGCAGTTCGACGTCTCCCTGGTCATCGCCACGCTGCTCGTGCTCGCTCTGGCGATCGTGGCGACCCGCTCGAAGCCGCACAGCGTGGGCATGGGCGTCGGGCTGGGCTTCGGCGTCGGGGCGGGAATGCTCCTCAACGCGCTTCAGCACACGGTGAGCTCGCTCTACTTCGGCGCCCTTTCCCCAGGGGTGGTGACGGGCTGGCTCTTGCTCGTCCCTGTCGGGATCGCGTTCACCGCCCGGGCCCTCTCGCGCGAGTGGATCACCCCGCGCGAGTTCCTGGCCTACACCGCGCTCGGCGCCCTGGTCACGGCGCTGAGCCTGCCGGCGATGCACGCCTTCTCGGCGGTGGTGCTGCGGGCGGTGTCGTAGGACCGCCTCCCGAGCCGGGCGAGCCTCCTCCACAGGCCGGCGCCGGGCCGCAAGCCCACTGAAGGCGGGCCGGCGCCCGGACCGAGACCTCGCTGCCTTGGACGTCCCCAGCAGGCTCCTCTGACTGACTCGACGCGCTAGACTCCTCCTCTCATCACGCTGCCGAAAGAGACCCTCCATGTCACTGCTGCACCGCGTCGCCGAGCAGTTCCGCCAGCCGGAGGGGTTCTTCGGGTCGCTGCTGTGTCGCTTCATGGAGCACGGCAACCGCCCGGCCAACGACTGGACTCTGGAGTGCCTGGCCCTGAAGCCCACGGATCAGGTGCTCGAGGTGGGCTACGGGCCCGGAGCCGCCATCGAGCCTGCCCTGAGGGCGGTGCCGCGCGGGCGGGTGGTGGGTATCGACTTCTCCCAGACCATGTACCGCCGCGCCAGCCGGCGCCATGCCGCGGCCATCGCCGCCGGGCGCGTCGCGTTGCTCCACGGCGAGCTCGCGGCGCTGCCCCACCCTCCCGGCAGCTTCGACAAGGTCTTCGCGGTGAACGTCCTCTACTTCGTCCCCGACCCCGAGGCCTGGCTGCGCGCGCTCCACGGGCTGACGCGTCCGGGCGGGCGGGTCGCGCTCTTCATCCGCGCCGAGCAGGAGCTGCGCCGGATGCCCTTCACCTCCACCGGCCTGTTCCGCATCTACCGGCCCGATGAAGCCGTGCAGTTGGCCCGGCGGGCAGGGTTCGCTCGAGGGTGGTTCGAGTCCCGCGCTCTTCGCGGTGGCCCCGGTCACGTCGTGCTCGCGGAACGCTGAGGTCGAAGGAAGTGTCCGGCTGGGCGCCGCCGGCCGCCAGGAGGTCGGCGACTGCGCGGCGCCGTTTCCGCCTCCCGCGGCCACCCTGTTCGTGGCACTGGAAGGCCCCACCGATGCGAACCACTTTCGGACGATCCAAGGCGCGCTGATGGCCGCTCCGCGCGATGCCGTCATCGCCGTCGAAGCCGGCACCTACCGCGAGTCGCTGCAGCCGTTGAGGCCGGTCACGGTCGTCGTCCGCTGCGCGCGCCAAGTCGTGTTGGAGAGCCCCGGCGGAAACACTCCGGCATCCGCCTGCGCAGCCAAGCGGTGACCTTCGACGGTGACGATCGAGCGCTCCACTTTCCTGCGGAACTCGGGCGCGGGGATAGGGGGCGAAGGCGAAGGCACCGGGCTTGCCGTCGTCGACTCGGTGGTGGCGGGCACCCGTGGTGCGGCGGCCGACAGCGCCTGGGCCAGCGCGCGGCTCGGGGCCCAGCTGGAGCTGCGAGGCTCGGCCCTGGACGGGCCTTCAAAACCAGGTGGTGATTCGAGTCCCCACTACAGGTGACTCCACCCCCCCCATTCCACGCAATGGGCATCTCTGAGCAGCCGTAAGTGCATGAAAGGACAGGGATTGCTCGCCCGGCGCGGCGCGTGCTTAGGACTCCCGAGGACGTACCGGGCACCGAGACCCGACGAGTGCAGAACCGGTGACCACGCAGGCCACCAGCCTGTGGTCATCCCAAGGACCAGAAGGGACGCGCAATGAGACCAGGGCTGACGTACTTGTTCCTGATTGTGGCCATGGGGTGCGCAGGTGCCATAGACACCGAAGCTCCGACTCCAGAGGACTCTGATGACGCACGCTCAAAGCCGCCCCCGTGCAGCGGGAACTGTGCAGACGATGCGTCAACCGCTCCAGGCCTCGATGCCGCCGGTCCAGGCCTCGATGCCGCCGGTCCAGGCCTCGATGCCGCCGGTCCAGGCCTCGATGCCGCCGGTCCAGGCCTCGATGCTGCCGGTCCAGGCCTCGATGCCGCCGGTCCAGGTCTCGATGCCGCCCTTCCTGGGAAGGACGCTAGCGCCCCAACAACTCCAGGCGCGGTAACCAACCTTCTGGTCAGGGCGACCACCTCCTCCACGGCCACTCTAGGGTTCACCGAGGTGGATGACGGCGCCGGGCGGCCCGCGAGCTACCTGGTGCGTTTCTTCCGGGGGACCATGGACTGGGGGACCGCGACGGAGGTGAGCCAGGGCACCTGCTCGGTTCCGATGCCCGGCCAGTCCATCGGGGCAAGCCGAGACTGTGTCGTCGAGGGATTGGCTCCGGCGACCCAGTATGAATTCCAGCTCGTGCCGTTCCGAGGCACGCTGCACGTCGACGCGGTCTTCGGCCCGCTCTCGAATGTGGCGCGAGGAACCACGGCAGGCGGGGGCATTGCGGATGCCGGCACCGCTGCCGGTCCTGACGCCGGCGGGGCCATTGCGGATGCTGGTGCCATCTCCGGCCCCGATGCCGGCGCCTCTCCCGGCATTCTGCTGTTCTCGGAGAGTTTCGAGAACGACAGCTACGCGTCTCGAGGTTGGTACGATAATACGACCCAAGGAACCATCGTGGCTGGAGGACAGACCGGTAAGTGCCTGCAATGGGCATGGGCCAATGGCGCGGCCTCGCCTACCAACGGCGGCTCGACGCGCATGAACTTCACCCCAACGGACAGCCTCTATATTTCGCTCTACGTCAAGTTTCAGACTGGCTGGAGGGGGTCGCAGAAGACCTACCATCCGCACCTGTTTTACATTCTGTCGGATCTCGACAGGGCGGCCAATGTCTACAGTCCTTTGGCCAACAACTATCTCGATACCTATATCGAGTTCCTGAGCGACGTGGGGAGCCCGTACGCGATTAGGCCAATCATAGCAATCCAAGATGAAAAGCGAGTGAACACCTCCCACGGCACGCCTCCGAATAATCTGACGGCGATCACCGAAAACAGGAGCGTGGCCTATTGCAATACTCCAGTGTCGGCCGGTGCGATGGGCATCTGCTATGCGGATAATCCCTATTACAGCGCGAACAGCTGGAAGGCTTCTGCGGCCTCCATTTCAACTAATTCCTGGCATCATGTGGAAGTGTATTTCAAGATGAACTCGATCAGTGGCGGAAAGGGCCGGGCGGACGGTGTTATGCAGAAGTGGATCGATGGTTCCCTGGTCATTGATCACAGTGACGTTCTCTACCGCACTGCCCAGGACGCCAACAAGAAA
>JACRCT010000165.1 GCA_016218885.1 Deltaproteobacteria bacterium
ATCTGCGCGGGGCGCTGGGGCATCGACCCCAGCCAGCTCCAGGCCCTGCTCGCCGCCCCTGCCGAGGAGTTGATGAGCCTGACGCCGAAGAGCGCAGACGAGGCGCGCACGCTCTACCGCGCCTTGGTCGCCGCAGCGCTGGTGGACGGCCGCATCGACCCTGACGAGCGCAAGCTGCTCTCGGCCATGGCAGGCCACCTCCAGCTCTCGCCCGAGAACTCGCAGGCCATCCTGCGTGAGCTCCAGGACGCCTCCGACAAGCTGCGCCGCGGCTGACGAGCCAGGGGCCGCCCGGTACACTAGCGCTCGCGATGTGGCAGCCGGCCGGCGCGCCACCTTCTCGATTCGGAGTCCCATGTCGACCGCCCGCCCCGCCGCCTTCAAGAGACACCCGCTCCAGGTTGCTCTGCTCTGCACTGCCTTGCTCGCGGCGGGGGCGGGTTGCCCCGGTCCCGGCGCCGAGTCCGTGGACGCAGGCTGTCGGGCCCCTTGTGGCGAGGCGTGCTGCCCATCGGGAACGAGCTGCGACGAGGCGAGCGGCGCGTGTGTGGAGTGCACCGCGCTCTGCGAAGGAAGGCAGTGCGGCGACGATGGCTGCGGCGATGAGTGTGGCCCCTGCGATGAGCCGATGGTCTGCACGAGTCAGGGGCGCTGCGTGGAGAGCCTGGACGCCGGCACCGGGAGCGACGGAGGCCCGAGCGCCGCCGACGCGGGGCCCGTGGGCCCCCCCGTGACGTTCAAGGTGATGGACTGGAACGTCCACGACTTCTTCGACGAGACGGACGACCCGGCCAAGCAGGACACGCAGCGCACCGCGACGCAGGTCAACAGCAAGATCGCCAAGCTGGCCGATGCCATCAACGACCAGCAGCCGGACATCCTCGCCTTGCAGGAGGTGGAGACGAAGGACCTGCTGCGGCGCCTCAACGATTCGCTGACCAAGAAGCTGCCCAATTTCGAGCTCGTCCCCGCTGGCGACCCGCGGGGCATCAACGTCGCGCTCATGACGCGCTTCCCCATCACGCAGGTGACCAGCCACTGGCTCGATCAGCTCTGGGGACCGGATGGGAACAAGTACTTCTACTCGCGGGACTGCCTCGAGGTGCACCTGGACGTCGGGGGCAACCGCGCGCTGGCGGTGCTGGTCAACCACCTCGTCTCCCAGCTCGAGGACACCAATGACGCCAAGCGCCGGGCGCAGGCGCAGGGCGCCCGAGACGTCGGCGACGCCGTCCGCCGCGACAAGCCATGGGTGGGCGTGCTCATCGCCGGAGACATGAACGACGACCCGACCTCCTCGACCCTGCAGGTCTTTTTCAACGGCGGCGCCTGGGTCGACTTCTGGTCCGGCAGCTCCACCAGCCAGGCCTGGACCTTCAAGGAGGGCAGCCGCTCCTACCGGCTCGACTACCTCATCCCCGACTCCACCACCGCCACCTGGAAGCAGTCGGCGAGCCTCGTCCACAGCGCCCACGTGACTGCCGGGTCGGACCACGCGCCGGTCGTCGCCACCTTCGTCTATCCCTGACGGGCGCCTACCGCAGCCGCCTCACGCTTCCGACCGCCCCAGGCCGATCCCGAGCGCACCTTGCACCGGTGCTCAGGAGGCATGTAGCCTCCGTGCCATCCCAAGCCTCGGCAACCCGCCAGACGAGGCTTCCGACCGCGGACAGCAGCGCAGGAACCGGGGCCGGACCCCGGAGCTCAGAGGGCCACTCGAATCCCGAGCTCCTTGGCGCGCGGCGCCGCTGGCGCAGGGTGAGCAAATGACGCGATGGATCGGAATCTTTGGACTGCTCTGCGCCACCCTCGCCGCCTGCCGGCAGGAGGTAGCTTCGCCCACGCAGTGCTCCCCGGATGGCGGCCCATGCGCCTTGGGCGAAGTCTGTCGGGACGGCCTTTGCGTTGCCGGCGGGTGCAATAGCGGCTGCCCGGACGGCCAGCGCTGCGTGGCGGACCAGTGCCTTCCGGTGACCTGTCCGGGCACCCCCTGCGGCGCGGGCCAGGTCTGCCTGAGCGCGGTGTGCACCGACGAGGCGTGTGTCGGCAAGACCTGCAGCGCTACGGAAGCCTGCTTGCGGGGCTTCTGCTACCCGATCGACTGCCCCGGCGACCCGTGCGCTGAGGACAGCGTCTGCGTGAACAGCCGCTGCGTCACCAAGTCCTGCGTGGACCGCCATTGCGCGAGCGACGAAGTGTGCCGGGCCGGCGACTGCTTCAAGGTCACCTGCTCCGATTTGGCGAGGGACGGAAGCGAGACGGACGTGGACTGCGGCGGTGCCTGCCCCTCCTGCGAAGACGGGATGCGATGCGTCTCGCCTGGGGATTGCCTCTCGCGCGTGTGCGCCGGCGGCATTTGCCAGGTCCCCTCCTGCTCCGACTCCGCGCTCAACGGGAACGAGACGGACGTCGATTGCGGAGGACCCTGCCCCGGCTGCGCTGTGGGCCGGCAGTGCTTGACGGCCAGGGACTGCATCGCGGGCGTTTGCCGGGACCAGATCTGCACGACGGCCAAGTGCACTGACGGCGTCCAGAACGGCACGGAGACCGACCTCGACTGCGGCGGCTCGTGCCCGTCCTGCGCCGACAATGAGCGCTGCGCGTTCCCTGGGGATTGCACCTCCAGGGTGTGCGCAGGGGGGATCTGCCAGGCACCGAGCTGCCAGGACGATATGAAGAACGGGTCGGAGACCGACCGGGACTGCGGCGGGACCTGTCGGGCGTGCGCCGATGAGAGGAGCTGCGGCCAGGCAGCGGATTGCTCGAGCCGAGTGTGCGTCGACGAGCGCTGCCTGGCGGCGACTTGCATCGACGGGGTGAAGAACGGTGCCGAGACGGACCAGGACTGCGGCGGGAATTGCCCGCCATGCGCGGAGCTGAAGGGATGCACCCAGGCCAACGACTGCGCGAGCAGATGGTGCGCGGACGGGGCGTGCCGCACCCTGCAGGAAGAACCCTGTGAGCCCCTGTTCGAGCATGATCTCGGCAATCACGTCTCGTACCTGCTCACCAGGCACTACTACCTCTCAGAGGTGGACGGCAGCAAAGTCTTCGTGAGCCCATGTGAGAGAAGCACCGTGTCATTCCCGCATGTGAACGACGCCACCCAATGCCCTTGGGTCATGGACGACGCGACCATGCTCGGCTACCAGCAGTCCGAGACGGTCATCGAGACCGGAGCGCTCGCGGGCAGGGTCGTCGTCAGGGGTTGCTCCACCGTCGCCACGGTGAGCTACACCTACCTGGGCCAGCTGACCGTGGTGCGGAAGTTCGGACCGGGTGAGGCAGCCTGGACCGTTCCAGCGGGGGTCACGACACTCCACTGGGCCGCCTCCGCAGGTGGCGGCAACGCCCCCGGGGCCTGTCCCGGGGACTCCTTCTGCGTCTCCGGCGGCGGCGGTCATGGAAACGCAGGCCAGGCCATCCTCAAGACTGCATTTGCCGTGTCGCCAGGGGACACCTTCTCATTCGTGATCGGCGACTCTCACCAGCCAAGCCGGGTGGACTTTGTCCCGCTGGGTGGGCAAACACAGACCTTCAACCTCGCCACTACGACGGACCCTTGCCCCTATCCGACTTGGAACGGGTACATCACCGGGTACTGCAACCATGACCTCGTGGGACGAGACGGGATGACCATTCCCAATGGCTACTTCGGCATCCTGCAGCCGAGCGACAACCCGCGGGCAACCAACGGCAGCTCGGCATCCTGTGGGGGGCCAGTCTGGGAAGGGGGTCCGGGCGGCATCGGCCTGGCCTCCGGTGGCGGAGGCGGTGGCGGTGATTCCGGTTGCGCCAACCGGGGCGGAATGGGGCTGCCGGGCGTCATGTGGTTCGACTACGGCGTGCCCAAGTACATGAGACCTGACGGCACCACCTACGTCGCCCCGCAGAACTAGCGCCGGCCCGGTTGGGACAAGCTGGGCTCCTGGACCTGACCGCCGGGTCGGACCCCGCGCCGATCGTCGCCACCTCCGTCCATCGCTGAACAGCGAAGAGCTGCGGCCGCGGTTTCGGGCGACGGGGAGCGGCTGGGACCCAGCGGCGTCAGACGTCAGAGAGCCCCTTACCTCTTGGCGCTCTTGGCGGGCTGCTGATCGGCCGCGCCCTGCAGCGGCAGTGGCAGCGACTTGAGCAGCCGCTCCATCACCTCGGCCACGCTGGTCCCGCCCAGGATCGCCAAGGGCGAGAGGTTCCGGGTCAGCTCGGCGTTGGCGTACTGGTTGCCCAAGGTCTTGAGGGTGGCCATCAGCTCCGGCTGCAGCGCCGCCATCTCGTTGCGGAAGGCATCGACGCGGGCGGCGAGGGCCTTGTTGTCCACGCACATCTGCCGCTCGTTGGCGACGGTGCGGGCGGCGGCCAGGATGTCCAGGGCCGCAGCCTCGTTCTGCGCCTTGCCCACCTTCTCCAGCCGGTCCACCTCGACGCTTGCGGCGACCCGGGCCTCGGACAGCTCGCGCTTGGCGCCCTCCAGCTCCGTCTCCTTGCCCAGGGTCAGCCGCTGGGAGTCGATGATCTGCTGGGTGACGTGCTCCTTGAGCTTCTCGTCCTCGAGCCGGAAGCCCTCCTGCTTCTTGCCCAGCTCGCTGACGATGGCGGTGCGCTGGGCGTCGCAGAGCAGCTCCTTGACGTCCTCGTCGAGGATCTTGGTATCCAGGACCTCCACGTCGTAGACCCACATCCCGTTCTCGTTGAACTTGCGCCCCACCCGCCCGGCCTCCTTCTTCTCCCCCAGCAGCACGTCGCGGATGAGCTCGATGGAGCGGGCGTGGAACTCCTCGATCCGCACCGCCCGCACCGCGGCGCGCACGATGGAGCCCAGGTGGTCGCACAAAAGGCCCACGTAGTTCTTCACGTTGAACCACCTCTCGGCCTCGTTGCGCACGAAGGAGACCCGGTAGGACAGCCGCACGTCGAGCTCGACATGGTCGCTGGTGCGTACACGCACGATGTCCGAGACCTTGTTGCCGTCGGTCTGCAGGAAGCAGGTGCGCAGGAGCGCCTCGTCCGACTTGGGTTTGCCGGTGGAGAGCGTGAGCACCTCCAGGTCCTCGTCTGCATTGAGGATGCGGGTGCGTGGCCCCTGGACCACCTCACGCCTGTCTTTGGCGGTGACCAGCACCGCGAACGAGGGCGGGATGTAGACCGAGACCGCCTTTCCCGGGTCATGGGCGGTCAGCCCGTAGAGCTTGAGGGTCTCGGGGTCCAGGGCGCGCCGGGTCACCTCCACCCGGGTGGGATCCGGCAGGTAGTTCTGCGGGCCGATCTCGGTCCAGAGCTTGCCGGTCTCGATGTCGCGCACGTAGAGCCCCTCCTTCTCGGAGACGGGCAGCGGCCGCACCTCGCCGATCAGCTCCAGGCTGGCGGTGGGGAAGAAGAAGCCCTCGCGGTCCTTGAGGAACAGCTCCTGACCTGCGTGGTAGCGCGCCGCGGGCACCTGGTCGTTCTCCTCGGCGGTGAAGTCGCGCAGCACGCGCATGTGCAGGCCGACGCTCTTGCGCAGGTGCCAGGCCTTGAAGACCTTGGTGCCGTTGCGTTGGACGAACTCCTCCATCGACTCGGGGAAGACCCGCCCCGGGCCCCGCACGTACTTCCAGTGGCCGGTGGGCGTGAGCAGGATCGCGTATTCGCCGTCGAGCAGCGTCACCGCGGTCCGCACGTAGCTGCCGCCCTTCTCGG
>JACRCT010000175.1 GCA_016218885.1 Deltaproteobacteria bacterium
CACCGCTGATCACTCCGACCTGCCGCTTGCCCACCCTGCGCTGGGCAGCTCCACCTTCCGGTAGAAGCCCCCTGTGTCAGGGTAGTTGTCGCATCAGCCGGCGTGTTTCGGCATGGTCGATCACCAGAGGGGCGAGAGCAGCGAGAGAGCCGTGGAGTACAACGAGACGTTCAAGTCGCAGATGGTGAAGAAGATGCTGCCGCCGAGCAACATGAGCGCAGGCGCGTTGGAGGAGGAGAGCGGCGTTCCGCAGCCGATGCTTTCGCGGTGGCTACGTGAGGCGCGTAGTCTCAACGGTATGAGCAAGAAGCCGAGGAAGTGGACGCCCGCGGAAAAGCTCCGGGTCGTCGTAGCGGCCAATGCGCTGGACGACGCCAATCTGGGCGAGCTGCGCTCGGCTGGGGCCGGCCGAGCGGTCACGGGGGTATCGACGATGGGAGCTGGAGCCACCGTGGGAGCTGGCGGACCGAGCATCGCCGCTGGAGCTGGGCTAGGCCCTCGAGGCAGCGCGGGGGGTGCCGACCACTTCCACCAGTCGGCGGCGAGACCCGCCCCCAGAAGCCCCACGGACAGGGCCCAAGGGTATGGGCCCGCTTGTTGACGAAGCGTGAGTGCAGTCCCAGCATGGCACCATGAGCCCCAGGCGAGCGGCAGGTGGGGCATGCAGAAGTGGCAAGAGTGCGCCCCATCCTGCGCAAGCCTACGGCGCAGGCAAGGAAGGCTTTCGATGAAGGGCAAGAGCCGCTACTTCGAGGAGATGACGCCCGGGGCTCTGGCTCGCTACTACGCCAAGCTCCGAGCACTCACCCCTGCGCAACGTGCCGAGGTGGCGTCGAGGCTCAGCGCCGCGGTGAGGATGGCGGCCGAGACGGCATTGCGCCAGCGCCACCCGCACGCCAGTGACGAGGAGATTCGATGCCGGCTTGCCGTACGCCTCTACGGGCGGGCGGTGGCCCTTCAAGTCTTCGGTTCGATCCCCGCGGACGCGCAGTGAGCCCGCTCGATCCGTATGCGGTGGCCGAGGTGCTGGGCCGCGCTCTCGAGGCGCTGGGCGTCCCCTACTACCTCGGCGGCTCGCTCGCGAGCTCCCTTCCTGGCGAGCCGAGGTCCACGAACGACGTGGACATGGTCGTCGAGCTTTCCCTGGGCTTGGCCGAGCGGCTTGCTGCGAACTTGGGGGAAGATTTTGAGGTGGATGTCGAGGACCTGAAGGCTGCCGTGCGACTGCGTAGGTCCACGCAATTGTATTTCCTGCAATCCTTCACCAAGGTCGACCTTTATATATGCGGGGAGAGTGACCTCGACCGCGATTCGATGAGGCGGCGTCGTCGCTTCACGCTGCTGAGCGGGGCGACGCTCTGGATCTCAAGTCCCGAGGACACCATCGTGCGAAAGCTATATTGGTACCGACTCGGCCAGGAGGTCTCCGACCGGCAATGGCGAGACGTCCTCGGCATGCTTCGCGTGGGACGAGGGGACCTTGACCGGACCTACCTCGTGCGAGCGGCCGAGTTGGCAGGGATAGCAGATCTGCTCGCAGAGGCCGAAAGGGACGTTGGGCCGTAAAGAAACCGAAACCGGGAATCGAAGCAGGTAGCCCGGTCTCCGCGCCGGGCTTCGCCTCAGTACGTGCCGAAGGGACTACTTGCCGCTCGCCCACCGCGCGCTGGGCAGCTCCACGTAGCGATGGAAGACCCAGCCGGCCCCGATGCTGAGCAGCCAGGCGATGGGCATGGCGAGCAGCCCAGTCACGGGCGTCACCCACCCCATCCGCACGAAGACCGCGTTCAGGAGCAGCCAGACCGGGAAGTGGATGAGGAAGACGCTGTAGGACATGCGCCCCAGCCACAGCACGGCTTTGTTGCGGGGCCGGTCGCGGAGGGCATTCGACCGCGCGGCGAAGAAGAGGATCGCGGCGATCGCCGCGGACATCAGCAAGCGTGGGCGAAACTCGAGCAGCCCGGCGACGATGACCAGCGCCAGATAGGCGAAGAAGGCTGCACGCGGAAGGTGCCCGCTCAGTGCCCACTGCACCGCCATTCCCAGGAAGAAGCTCCCGAAAAAGTAGAGGGCCCAGACGTCCAGCTCGGCGCGGAGGTTGAAGAAGAAGAGCGAGCCCAGCGCCACGGGCCAGAAGAGGGCCTGGGCGATCTGAATGACGGAGCGCCGGGTGGCGCGGGCGACGAAGGTGCTCAATGCCAGAGCGAGCACCACCAGCGCGGTCAGCTGGAAGTCGATGGCCACATACCAGATCCCGGCCGACAGCGACTCGTAGCCCAGGATGTTCTGCAGGTAGAAGACGTGGGCGAGGAGCTGGTCCAGCGTGGGGGAGGCCGAGACCATGGGGTCGCTCATCCAACCCGACGCGAGGGCGTTGACGCCGATGGTCAGCGCGACCACCGCGAGGTAGGCAGGCCCCAAGCGCTTCCATCGGTGGAGCAGGGCCGCCCCCACGTCCTTCAGGCATGCCGGCGGATGCTTGGTCAGCGCGCGCGCAGTGACCATTCCGCCCACGACGAAGAAGACCGAGGTCATCCGGGCGTAGTCGACGAGCGAGCCGACCAGGCTCGGGGCGATGAGGCTCGCGGCATCCGAGAGAGGCCCGTACAGGGCCAGGTGGTGCCAGAGGATCAGCTGCGAAGCCAGGGCACGCAGGGCGTCGATGAGGTGCAGCCGGCCTGTCGTCGAGGGCGCGTTCGCCGGCAGGGTGATGGCTTCGGAGGTGAGCGAGGGGGCGACCACGGGGCGCCATCCATAGACCAGGTCCGCAGCAACTCCAAGGAAGAGTCGCCAGGCTGCCCGAGATCTTGGGTGAGATCGTCCGCCCGGCGTCCATGGTCGGGTCGCCGCGCGCCCAGAGGCCGGGCGAGCAGGTGGTGCGAGGAGGCGGGCACCACGACGGTCCCGCATCCCGGGGTGATCGACGCAGCCGCGCGGCTCACGCGCGCGCCACCGGATGCTGCTCCACGTGGATCTGCATCGTCGAGGAGGGG
>JACRCT010000176.1 GCA_016218885.1 Deltaproteobacteria bacterium
CTCGTACACGGCGGCGAGAGCTGGCCCGACCCTGTCCCGCTGGTCCTCAGGTTCGCGGCCAACCTCGCAGCCGGTAGCAAGGTGCACTCCTTCGCGGTGGTCACCGGCATGGGCGGGCGCCTGGGCCTGAGCGGGTGCGGAGCGGCTGTGTGGCAAGCATCTCTCGCCGGCCTCACCAAGTCGCTGGCGCGCGAGTGGGACGCGGTGGTCAAGGCGATCGACGTCGACCTCTCGCGAGACCCCGAGGCCAATGCAGCCGAGGTGCTGGCTGAGCTCCAGGCCGCGGACCGCGATCCCGAGGTGGGGCTCCAGGGCGCCGAGCGCTTCGTCATCGAGCTCCAACCTGCTCCGTTCACCGCAGGCGATGCGCCTCCTCTCGACGAGAGCGCTGTGGTGCTCGTGACCGGCGGAGCCAGAGGCCTGGGCGCGCGAGTGGCGCTCGATCTGGCGCAGCGCACGCGCTGCAAGCTGGTCATCGTCGGCAGCCGCCCGGCCGAGCCGGGAAGCGAGGTCGCCAAGAACCTCGCCGAGATGCGTCAGAGCGGCTCGCGGGTCGAGTACGTGCGCTGGGACGTGCGCAGCGCCGCGATCCCCGCGGGGCTGACCGAGGCCCGCGCCTCGCTGGGGCCGATCACGGGCATCGTTCATTGCGCCGGCGTCATTCACGACAAGAGGGTAGGGGACAAGAGACTCGAGGACGCCCGCGAGGTCATGGACGTCAAGATCGCCGGGCTGCTGAACGTGCTGCGCGCCACCGCGGGTGATCCGCTGGCCTTCGTGTGCGCCTTCTCGTCCTGGTCGGCACGCTTTGGCAATGTAGGGCAGACCGACTACGCCGCCGCCAACGAGCTGCTCAACCGCCTCGTAGTGGAATTGCCCAAGGTGCGCCCGGGCCTGCGCGCGTCGGCCATGGGTTGGCCGCCGTGGGAGAGCTCGGGCATGGCGCAGACCATCCCCGCGCCGCTGCGCGCGGCGATGCAGAAGGAAGGCATTCCGTTCCTGACCGACGCCGCTGGCCTCGAGGCTTTCAGGCGGCAGCTGGGCGACCCGGAGGGCGGCGATCTGCTGGTAGGAACCGGCACGCCGCCGCAGCGACGCTCTGCGACGGCGGCAATGCGGCTGTCGCTCGAGACGCATCCCTTCCTGGGCGACCACAAGGTCCGCGACGTCCCGCTGCTGCCGATGGCCTCGGCGCTCGACCTCTTCGCGGCGCTGGCTCGCGAGCAGGTGGGGCCGGGGGCTCTGGAGATCCGCGACCTGAAGGTCTTCAACGGCATCGAGGTCAAGTCACCGGTCTCGCTGGTCGGCGAGCTGCGCGCCAAGAGCGAAGGTCCCGTCCAGCTCGAGCTGCGCGCCGATGGCAAGCTCTCCTACCGGGCGCAGGCGGGTCTGGCGAAGGCCGCACCAGCGCGCCTGGAGGTCAGGTCCGAGGGCGTTCGTCGAGGAGCCGAGCTGCCCCTGTCTCTGGAGGCCTTCTACCGCGACGTCGCCTTCCACGGTCCTCGGCTGCAGGGCATCGAACGCGTCGAGGAGCTCGGGGCGCACCACATCACTGGCTGGGTAAGGCCCTCCTTGCCCAAGGATTGGATGGAGCCTTCCGGGCGCTCGTCCTGGGCGGTGGACCCGCTGGTCGTCGATTCCAGCTTCCAGCTGGTCCTCTACTGGCTGTGGGCGAACCAGGGGAGGATGGCGCTTCCCCTGGCCTTCGAGCGCTTCGAGCAGCACGCGCCGTTCGGAGCCGGCCCCATCAAGTGCACTCTGGTTCTCGACGAGGTCTCTGCCGACACGCTGGTGGGCTCCATCCAGTACCTGGACGCGACCGATCGGCTGCTGGCGGTGATGCACAGGGCTCGGGCCAAGGTGCTCGAGGCTCCGCGGCCCGTGAAGAACGGCAACGGTGCGTCGCCGCAGCCGCAACAGGCGAAGGCGCCGGAGATCGACGAGGCCTACTGGCGCATCGAGCGCTTCCCCGGCGTGATTGATCTCTACGAGAAGATCAACGGCGCCGCCGAGTTCGGGCTGCCGAACCCGTACTTCCACGTGAATGACGGGGTGGCGCGCGATACGTCGATCGTCGATGGCCGCGAGATGATCCACTTCTCCGGCTACAACTACCTGGGCCTCTCCGGGCACCCCAACGTCACCGCTGCGGCGAAGGCGGCCGTCGACCTCTTCGGGACCTCGGTCTCGGCGAGCCGGGTGGCCTCGGGCGAGAAGCCGCTGCACGGCGAGCTGGAGCGCGCCCTGGCGCAGTTCATGGGCTGCGAGGCGAGTGTGGTCTTCACTGCTGGCCATGCCACCAATGAGACGGTCATCGGCTTCATGTTCGGCGACGGGGACCTCATCCTCCACGACTCGCTGGCCCACAACAGCATCCAGCAGGGCGCGATCCTCAGCGGCGCCAAGCGCCGACCGTTCCCGCACAGCGACTGGAAGGCGCTGGACAAGCTGCTCGTGCAGCTGCGCCCGCACTACAAGAAGGTGCTGGTGGCCATCGAGGGCGTGTACTCGATGGACGGCGACTTCCCCGACCTGCCGCGCTTCATCGAGCTGCGCGAGAAGCACAAGTTCCTGCTGATGGTGGACGAAGCTCACTCCATGGGGGTGATGGGCAAGGGCGGGCGCGGCATCGGCGAGCACTTCGATGTGCGGCGCAGCGACGTGGACATCTGGATGGGCACGCTCTCCAAGAGCTTTGCCAGCTGCGGCGGGTACATCGCCGGGTCCAAGGCACTGGTGGACTACGTCAAGTACACCGCCCCCGGATTCGTCTTCTCGGCCGGTCTGAGCCCCGCCAACGCCGGAGCCGCGCGCGCGGCCATCGCGGAGATCGAGGCTCACCCGGAGGTCGTGCAGCGGCTCCAGGAGCGCTCGCGGCTGTTCGTGACTCTGGCCAAGACCAGGGGCCTCGACACCGGGATGAGCGAGGGGTCGGCGGTGGTGCCCTGCATCGTGGGGAACTCGCTGATGTGCCTGGCGCTTTCCCATCAGCTGGCGGAGCGCGGCGTCAACGTACAGCCCATCGTCTATCCCGCCGTGGACGAGGACGCGGCGCGACTGCGCTTCTTCGTCTCCGCCTGCCATTCCGAGGAGCAGATCCGCCGCACCGTGGATCTCATTGCGGAGGAGCTCGCCAAGCTGCGCTCCGGAGGAGAGGACGATTCGATGGAGAATGGCTCCGAAGTCCGGGCCTAAGGTCCGGGCGGGTGGGCCGTCGCTGTGGCTGGAACGAGCGCTCGCGTCAGAGCCACGACCGTTAGGGAGTGAGCGCGCCCTGAAACGTGACCACTCCTCGCTGACGGTGTGGCGGGAATTCCGCCGCCGCCGACAACGCCCACCGCCGCTGGTCGGGCGGGATTCAGGGCGGGATCACTCCCTAACGGTCGTGGCTCCGACACCGGTCGCCGAGGACGCCGGGCGCCGAACCACTGCCGCCGACAACGCCGCCGCCGACGACGCCCACCACCACTGGTCGGGCGGGATTCAGGGCGGGATCACTCCCTAACGGTCGTGGCTCCGACACCGGTCGCCGACGACTCTACCGCCGCCCGACGCCGACCTCGGGATGTCGGCACTTCAGCGGCCATACACCCGGAGCTGTTCGTAGTTCGTTTGCGACTGGGCGAACACCGGCATCAGCCGCGGCAACCGCGCCATGAAGCGGGCCCCCTTGGCGGAGTCGGCGAGGGTCAGATCGCCTCCCAAGGAATGGGCGATGCGCCGCGCCAGAAACAACCCCAGCCCGAGCCCCGCTCCCGGCGGCCGGGTGGTGAAGAAGGGGTCGAAGATGCGCTCGCGCAGCTGCGACTCGACTCCCGGCCCATCGTCCTCGATGGTGATTCGCACCAGCTCGCCGTCGGGTTCGGCGAGGATGCAGACGCGTC
>JACRCT010000012.1 GCA_016218885.1 Deltaproteobacteria bacterium
CCACACCGCAGCCGACAGGACCAGCTGGGGGTCTCTGGCCAGCATGCGCTCATGGATCGCTTTCACCGTCTCGTCGATCTGCCTGCGCGAGAAGTCGGCCCAGCTTCCGCCCTCCTGTTGGAAGGCCAGGTCGAGCGCCGGGCTGTGGCAATAGTCGGGGCCGGGGGTGCGGATCCGGTCGAGGTGGATGCCGTCGACCGCGTAGTGGGTGATGACGTCCTCGACCACGTCTGCGAGGTGCGCGCGGTAGGCAGGGTCGGCGGCGAGGTAGATGTACTCGCCGTCGGCCGAGTCGGAGCCCGCCGAGTCCCTGCAGGTGAGCTCGGGGTGGGCCCGCAGCACGTGCGGGGGCGTGGTGTCGGGGATGGCCCCGGCGCTCTTGGTCCAACCGCTCATCGCGTTGAGGTAGGCGTGCAGCTGCATCCCCTGCTGGTGGGCGTACTCCAGGCCGACGCGCAGCGGGTCCCACCCCGGGTCTTCGCCCAGCCCCTTGCCTCCGCCCCAGGATGGCTCGAGGGTCGACTGGTAGTAGGCATCGCCCGCGCCGCGCACCTGCAGGAAGAGGGTGTTGAAGTGGGCGGCCTTGGCCCGGTCGATGATGCCCCGGATGTCGGCGGCCCCGTCCGTCGGATCCTCCCGGTACGCGAAGCGGGTGATCCAGAGCGCGCGCGTCTCGGTAGGGGGGGGCGTGGTCGGGTCTTCCACCGTCACGGCGACGTCGTTGGAGACGACCCCCTGCCCACCTTGCTGGGTGCTGGCCTGGAGGATGGCGCTTCCGTTGGCGAGGCCGCGCACGACGACCGCCAGCGCCGAAACGTCTACCGCGGCAACGGCGGGATCGCTGCTCGCGAGGTAGACGGAGGTCACCTCCTTCACGCAGCCGGAGGAGAAGGTCGCGAGGAGGGTGAGGTCGATCTGCGCCCCGCGGGCGATCTTCACGAGGGCAGGCGAGGCTGCGAGCGCGACGATGGTCTGGACCCCTGGCCTGCTGCAGGGGTCCCCCCCGTCCTCACTTGCCGAGGCATCCTCCGGCCTGCCCGCATCGAGGCCGGCCGACGCAGCGTCCCTGGGAGGGGTGGAGGCATCGGCAAGGGCAGCGTCCTCGGGAAGGGCGGAGGCGTCGGAGCCCGCAGCGTCTGCTCCTTCGCAGGCGGCGAGGAGAAAGGCAGCGAGGAGGAGCGCGCGCATGGAGTCTCCGGAGCGACCGTCGAACCGGCGGCCGCGAGCCGGAGAATCCTGCCATGTCAGCGGTTGGCTTTCAGCTGTTCGCTTCGGGCTGCCCCGCGACCCTCGACCTTTAGGACGCCACCGCCAAGGGCCGCGCCGCCCTCACCGAGTCCGGCAGCGAATTCGCCTGCAGCCAGGAGCTGGTCTCGATTATGGCGGCGCGCTGGATGGCGGCGGCGAGCTCTGCCAGGTTCCCGTTCCAGCGATGGGCGGTGAGCAAGCCCAGGGCTTCGGCGCTGATCCCCTCGAAGTGCTTGCCCAGGACGCGCCCGGCCTCCTCCAGCAGGTGGCGCGCCATCTCGGGAATGTCCTCGCGGCGCTCGCGCAGCGGGGGCATCCGCAGGGTGATCACCGAGAGGCGATAGTAGAGGTCCTCGCGAAACCGTCCCTGCTCGACCCGCCGCGCCAGGTCCCGCCGCGCCGATCCGATGAGGCGGGGCGCGGAGGCGACCGCGCCGTGTGCCGCGTCCTCCACGTAGCGGGCGAGCCGGTTCTGGAGCACGCCGGGCCGCTCGTCGACGGAGGCGAGGTAGATGGAGCCGGCAGCGCAGGTCTCGACGAGCCCGGGGAGGCCGGGGCCTCCGAACAGCTCGTCGAACTCCTCGCTCACCGTCAGCCCGGGGCAGCCCACCACCGAGAACGGCCCGGCGCGCCGCGGCCCGGCTTCATGGACCAGGCGGGCCAGCTCCTCCCTGCCCGTTCCTGGCTCTCCGATGATGAGCACGCCCGAATCAGCAGCGGCCAGCCGGGGCAGCAACGCCCGGAGCCGTTGGATGGGTGCGCTCGAGCCCAGCAGCACTCCCGGCGGTTCCACTCGCATGAGGAGGGATTGAGCAAAGCCCGTGCCCCTCCATCAACCTCCGTGATTCCGGGCCATTGCGAGGCGGGCCGCAGCGGGGGCCCTGGGTCGGCCCGCGCAGCCGGAGGGCGGGCGCCCCAGGGGCGGGTTTGCCTCCACCCGCTTCAGGCCACGGCGGCGTCGTCCTCGGGCTCGTCCGAGAGGCTGTTGCCGTTGCTGTCGCGCTCGACCTCGTACTGCTTGAGCAGGCGCCGGAAGTTGGAGCGGTCGACGCCGGCGGCGCGCGCCGCCGAGGAGATGTTGCCCGAGCAGCGGGAGAGCACCGCCGACAGGTAGCGCCGCTCGAAGGCCCGCAGGGCGAGCTTCTTGGCCTGGGCGTAGGGCAAGTGCGCCAGCGTCGCGGTCCCCACCTCGGCGGCGGAGCGCCCCGCGCCGAAGCCCGGTGGCAGGTCGGCGGCGCACAGCAGGTCGCCCTGGGCCAGCACCACCGCGCGCTCCACCACGTTCTCCAGCTCGCGCACGTTGCCGCTCCAGCGGTGGGTCGTCAACGCCTCCATGGCCGAGGGCTCGACGCGAGAGAGCTGCTTGCCGGTCTTGGCCCCGTACTTGGTGAGGAAATGGTGCACCAGCAGCGGGATGTCCTCGGGCCGCTCGCGCAGCGGCGGAAGGTGGATGGCGATCACGTTGAGCCGGTAGTAGAGGTCCTCGCGGAACTTGTTCTCGGCCATCAGCTTCCCGAGGTCCCGGTTGGTGGCGGCGATGACCCGCACGTCCACCTTGATGGTGTCGTTGGACCCGACCCGCTTGATCTCGCCTTCCTGCAGGGCCCGCAGCAGCCGCACCTGGGTGGAGGGCGGGATGTCGCCAATCTCGTCCAGGAAGAGGGTGCCGCCATCCGCGGCCTCGAACAGGCCCTTCTTGTTCACCACCGCGCCGGTGAAGGCCCCGCGCACGTGGCCGAACAGCTCGCTCTCCAGCAGGGTCTCGGTGAGCGCCGAGCAGTTGACCGCCACGAAGGGCTTGTCCCGCCGCGGACTCTTGTAGTGCAGGGCTCGCGCAGCCAGCTCCTTGCCGGTGCCCGACTCCCCCATCACCAGGACCGTCGCCGAGGAGTAGGCCACGCCCTCGATGAGCCGGAAGACGGCCTGCATCTTCGGCCCCTGACCGATGAGCCCTTCGAAGCGGTCGCGAACGTCCAGCATGCCCTCGAGCTGCCGGTTGCGATCGAGCAGTGCCTTGCGCTCGAAGGCCTTCTGCACCGTGAGCACCACGTCGTCGATGTTCTCGAAGGGCTTGGTCAGGTAGTCGTAGGCGCCGCCCTTGACCGCCGCCACCGCGGTCTCGACGGTGGCGAAGGCGGTCATCATCACCACCTCCACCTCCGGTCGTTTGGACTTGATCTCCTTGAGGATGTCCATGCCGGTGACGTGGGGCCTCTTGATGTCGAGCATGGCCACGGCGAAGCCGGGTTCGGAGGCCGCCGAAAGGCCCTCCACCCCGTCCTCGATGGAGACCACCTCGCAACCAGCGCGCCGGAGGATCTCCCCGACCGCTTTGAGGACTACGCGGTCGTCATCCACGACGAGCACCCGGGGCTTGCGCTCCTTGGGGGCCACGGTCTGCGGCAGGGCATCGACCTTCTCCATGGGGCACCTCTCCTCGACAACCGCAATGGCTGCTGGCTAGACCAGAGATCTGAAGCGTGGGCGGGCATCCACGCCCGCCACCTTTCCCAACCCCGTCATCGACCCGCGGCGAGCGGCAGGCGCAGCGTGAAGACGCTGCCGCGTCCCGCCTCCGAATCCACCTCGATGCTGCCGCCGTGGCTCTCGGCGATGCTCCAGCTGATCGCCAGACCGAACCCGGTCCCCTCGCCGGGCGGCTTGGTGGTGAAGGCGGGCTCGAACAGCCGCGCCCGGACCTCGGGCAGGATGCCCATGCCGTCGTCCTCCACCTTGATCTCGACCGCCCCGTCCTCGGCGACGCACGTGCACACGCCCACCGTTCCCTCACCCGCCTTGAGGGCCTGCAGTGCGTTGACGAGCAGGTTGAGCACCACCTGCTCGATCTGGTTGGCGTCGCCCTCGATGCGCAAGGGCTCGGCGGAGATCTCCTGGCGCAAGTGGGCCTTGGGCTTGCTCTTGAGCTGGGCCTTGAAGAGGACGACCGCGTCCTCGACGGCCTTGTTGACGTCGAAGACGAGCTTTCCCTGGGGCGCGCGGCGGCTGAACTTGAGCAGGCTCTCGACGATGCGCTTGCAGCGCAGGGCCGCGTGCTCGATGTCGCGCAGGGTCTCCAGGTCGGACTTGGCGCGCCCCGGGTCGCGCTGCATCAGCTGGGTGAAGGCGAGGATGCCGCCCAGGGGGTTGTTGATCTCGTGGGCCACTCCGGCGGCGAGCTGGCCCACGGCGGCCAGCTTCTCGGTCTGCAGCATGCGCCGGGTGAGCGCGTGCTCCTCGGTGGTCTCCCGGTAGATGCACACCAGCCGATCGCCGCTGGGGCCGGCGTCGAAGAAGTTGACCTGATAGCTGCGGTCGCGACACAGCAGCTCCACGAAAGAGGTGGGCCGCTCCCCGCGCCCCACCGGGCAGCCTCCACAGGGCTCGTCGGAGTCGAACAGGAGCTTGTGGCAGGCGTGTCCGGGGACCTCGTCGCAGGTGCGCCCGGCCACCGCCGCGTAGGCCTTGTTGGCGCGCACGACGGTCATGTCGCGGCGCAGGATGGCGATGGGCCGCTCGATGGCGTCGAAGGTGGCCTCCCACTCGTCTTTGGCCTTGGCGAGCAGGGCGGTGCGCTCGGCGACCTTCTTCTCCAGGGAATGGGCGAGGGCCGTCAGCTCCTCGTTCTGCTGCAGGGTGAGCGCCAGAAGGCGGCGGTTCTCCTCCTGCAGATCGTACTGCTCGAAGGCCGAGGCGATGGTGAGCTGCAGCTGCTGGTCGTCCCAGGGCTTGGAGATGAAACGGAAGACCTCGCTGCGGTTGATGGCCTCCTCGATGGCCTGCTGGTCGGCATAGCCGGTCAGCATGATGCGCTGGGTAGTCGGGTAGCGCTCCTTGACGGCGCGCAGAAACTCGACGCCGGTCATCCCCGGCATCTTGTAGTCGCTGACCACCACCTGCACCGCCCCCTGCGCCAGCATGCCGAGGCCGGCTTCGCCCGAGCCCGCGACGTCGATCTGCCAGCCTTGGCGGCGCAACGCCCGCTTCAGCGCCCGCAAGACGCTTTCTTCGTCGTCGACAATGAGCAAGCGCCGGGATACCGGCTCAGGCGCGACGGGGGTGGCTGCTGCGGTGGCGTTCACCTTCACTCCTTCGTCCATCATCAGCATCCCTCATGGTTGCATCCCGGGTGCCGCTTGCATCAGGCAGGTGCGACCCGCATCAAGCCATGGATATCCCAGTGGTTTTTGAGACCCGTCCCGCAGACACCCTTGCGACACATGGGTCAGACCTACCCCACTTCGCAGCCGAAGCCCAAGTTACGCCAGCTTGGAAATGGGTCGCAACAGACCCTGGGGTCAACCGGACTCAGGAGTGTGGCAAAAAGCAATGAGCGGTCGGACCGCGGGAAAAATAGAAGGAACGAGGGACCTTGGCGGACCTGAAGCTCGCGACCGCTCGTCCTGACGCCTGAGGCCCGGGGCCTGAAGCCGCCAGCCGCCCCTTCTTGGTTCCGGCTGCGGCCGGCTTTCGAAAGACCCGGCGCTCAGGCGGCCGGCAGGCGGATGATCACTTCGGTGCCGCAACCCGGCTCGGACTCGATGGCGATGGTGCCGCCGTGCCTGGTGACGATGCCGTAGGCGGCGGTGAGCCCGAGCCCCAGCCCTCCGCCCACGCCGCGGGTCGTGAAGAAGGGGTCGAAGATCCGGCTGCGGATCTCCGGGGCCATCCCACAGCCGCTGTCGCAGACGGTGATGACCACCCACTCGCCTTCTCGCGCCGCGCTGATTCGGATGGGGCTCGACTCCACCGAGGCCTGCAGGGCATTGCGCAACACGTTGGCGAGGGCGATCTCCAGCTGCAGCGGCTCGGCCAGGGTGCGCACCGGCTCGAGCCCGGCGCTGACGGCCCGATCGACGGGCAGCCCGGCGCGCTTGAGGGCGCGCTCCACGTTGATGCCCACGTCCTCGGAAGTGCGTTTCTCGGGAGCGTCGTGGGCGGCGAGCTCCTTGAGCGCCTTGACGATCTCGTGGACGCGGTGGCCGCCCTGTCGCGACTCGTTGAGGATCTGCGGGGCCTCCTCGAGCGCTTCGCGGGCCTCCTCCGGAACGAGGTTGCCCTTGAGAAGCAGCTCGAGCGCCCGCTCCTTCTGGCCGGACTGGGCCAACGAGCGCAGGGCGTCGAGGCGCGTGAAGGCTTTGCGGATGTCCTCGAGATGACCCTCCAGGGTGTTGAGATTGGAGATGAGGAACCCCAGGGGGTTGTTGATCTCGTGGGCGGCGCCGGCGGCGAGCTGGCCGACCGACGCCATGCGCTGGCTCTCGCGCAGCCGTTCCTCGAGGCGGCGCGCCTCGGTGACGTCTCGGTAGTGGGCGACGATGCCCCCGCCCTCCAGCGGGAAGAACGAGCCGCGGAAGACGCGTCCGCGCAGGGTGGTCTCGCCGGTGGCAGCCCCGCTGGCGACGGCGCAGCCGGGACAAGGCCCGCTGCGGCCCCCCAGCATCTTGTAGCAAGGCTGGCCGACCACCGAGCGGATGGGTTCGCCAGCCATCGTGGCCACCGCGGTATTGGCCCGCCGGATGGTGAAGCCGTCGAGCAGGAAGAGCGGCTCGCTGATGGAGTCGAAGGTCCGCTCCCACTCCCTCTTGGCGCGGGCAATCTGCTCGGTGCGCTCCCCGATCTTGCGCTCGAGCTCCTCATTGCTCTTGCGGATGGCCTCGTGCGAGCGCACCAGCTCGGCGGTGATGCGGCTGTTCTTGACGGCCAGCGCCACGTGCGGCGCCAGCCAGAGCAGCACCTCGAGCGCCTCGGCGCCCAGGGGCTGGGCGCGCTCGCCGGCCACCGCCTCGAGGACCCCGCATACCTCGGGGCCGATGAACAGGGGCACCGCGACGGCCGAGCGCACCGCGACGCCGGAGCGCAGCTCGTCGTGCCAGCGGGGGTCGACCCGCACATCCTCGATCCGCAGGGGCTTGCGGTGCTCTGCGACCCAGCCGGCGACGCCCTGTCCCCGGCCCAGCTGCACGCGCCGGGGCGGCGAGCCACTTCTGGACGGACGCTGGTAGACCAGGTCGCCCGTCGGCTCGAGCATCAGCAGCGAGGCGTCGTCGGCATCGAGCAGCTGCTGCACCTTGTCCGCAGCCACCGCCAGCAGCTCATCGGGGTCGAGCGTCGAGACGATGGCCTCGGCGATCTCGTTGATGAGCAGCGAGGACTCGATGGAGGGAAGGAGCATGGTGCTGCCGCTCTCGATGTGGGTCTCGGACCTCATCCATCGCGCTCCCGCCGCCTCCGAA
>JACRCT010000169.1 GCA_016218885.1 Deltaproteobacteria bacterium
ACGCGAGGACCTCGAGCGCATCTTCCGACGGTTCGAGCGGGCCACCTCCGCCCGTCATTACGCGGGGCTCGGCGTCGGCCTGTACATCACCCGCCACCTCGTGGAAGCCCACGGCGGAAGGATCTGCGTGGCCAGTGCCCCCGGACGTGGGACCCTCTTCGTCGTGGAGCTTCCACGGCGGCCCCCGCTGGGACCGGCCGCGAGATAGGCCCTGCACCAAGCACCTCTGATGCCTATCCCTTGCCGTGAGGCGAGGGGCTCGCCGAATCCGCGGGGTTCGGGGGGCAGCGGCGGGGACGGATGCAGACTCACACCAGGGCTTTCGGCTGTCGCATCGTCATCGCCGTCGCGGCAGTCTTCCTCGGCGTCCCGTCTCCGGCGTCCGCCGCCGAGGCGGGGGCGCCGGAGGGAGATCCAGAGGACAGCTCGTCCACCGCAGAGCAGGGTGAAGGGCTCACGGACCTCCTCGATGTCCACGGGTTCGTCAGCCCCGGATGGATGAAGTCGTTTCGCAACGATTACCTCGCCAAAGGCTCGTCGTCGGCTCGAGGCAGCTTCGAGTTCACCGAGGCAGGCTTGAACTTCACTCTTCCCGTCGCCGACCGCCTGCGCGCGGGACTTCAGCTCTTCGCGCGAGATCTAGGGCCGGTCGGCAGCTACACCGCGAGGTTCGACTGGTTCTACCTCGACTACCGGTGGGCCGATTGGCTCGGGCTGCGAGCAGGGCGTACGAAGATCCCGTTCGGGCTCTACAACGAGGTATCCGACGTCGACGTGGCGCTGCAGCCGATCCTGCTGCCGCAGTCGATCTACCCGCTGCGGAACCGGGACTTCCTGCTCGCGCAGACGGGAGGCGAGCTGTACGGCGACGTGCCATTGCCGAAGGTCGGTACGCTCGAGTACCGGTTGTATGGCGGGACCATCTTCCTCGACCTGAACGAGCTGGGGGTGGCACGGTCGCCGGCAACGGAGATCTTCGCCGTCGACGTCCCCTACCTGTGGGGAGGGCGGCTGCTGTGGCAGACCCCTCTCGAGGGGCTTCGCGTCGGGCCGAGCCTGCTGTGGACCCGTCTGGACCTGGACGCCGCCATCGGAGGGGCGCCGGTTCGGGCGCGGCTCCCTGCGTTCATCTGGATCGTCTCGGCCGAGTACGCCGCTGGCGACCTGACGCTCGCGGCGGAATACAGCCGGTGGCGCGTCAAGCTGGAAAGCTCGGACCCGGCCCTGGTGCCGAGCTCAGACACGACGAGCGAGCGCTACTACGCGCTCGCTGCCTACCGATTGGCGGGCTGGTTCCAGCCCTGCATCTACTACGCGGGGACGTTCCCGGACGTGAGCCGCCGCCGGCCGCGCGAGGCTCACCAGCACGACTTCGCGCTCTCTCTGCGGTTCGACCTGAACGAGCATTGGCTGGCCAAGCTCGAGGGGCACTACATGAACGGGACGGCGGGGACCACCTCTGACGTGAACGACGGGGTGGCGCTCTCCGAGCTTGCGAACGACTGGGGGGTCATCCTGGTGAAGACGACCGTGTACTTCTGACGATGCGACGCCGCGGAGGAAAGATCGGTTGGGCGATGGGCGTGGCGGTGCTGATGGCCTCGCTATCCGGGGGCATCGGGCGTGGCCCTGGCGCCGCCGAGCCCGAGGTGGGCTTCCGGGTGATCGTGAATCGAGATGTTCCGGTGCGAAGCGTCGACCGGCGTCTCCTCGCCGAGGTCTTCCTCAAGAAGCACACCCGCTGGAGCGACGGAAAGACGATTCGCCCCGTCGACCTCGCGAGCGATTCTCCCGTACGCGTCCGCTTCTCCCAGGAGGTGCTGCGTCGCTCTGTCGTCGCCGTCAAGAACTACTGGCAGCCCATCATCTTCTCGGGGCGCGACGTGCCGCCGCCCGAGCTGCCGTCGGACAGCGCGGTGGTGCAGTACGTCAACGCGCATCCGGGGGCGATTGGCTATGTCTCGGAAGCGGCCGAAATCGGCAAAGCCAAGCCGATCCTGGTCGAATGAGGGGCGCACGGTGCGGTGGACCATCCGCCTCAGGCTGCTCGGGCTCTCGGCCCTGGCGGCGCTCGCGGTGAGCCTGCTGCTCGTGGTCGACAGCCTCTCCAGCCGCTTCATCGGCAAGGACCTGTCACGCATCGAGGGCCAGTACGTCCCTCTGCTCGAGTTCCGGCCGCAGGTGGAGGCGGGCTACGAGCAGCTCGTTCGCGCCTTTCAGGACGCGGTCGCCGCGCAGGACGTGGAGTTTCAGGAAGCCCGCCGGCTGCGCGCCGACCTTCTCGCCCGGCTCGACCAGGCACCTGGGGTTCTCGAGCCCGTGCTGGTGCAGCGCCTGCGGGCCGACCTGGAGGCCTACTACGCCTCCGCGCTCGACGTCTCGCGCCGGCTCATCGCCAACGAGGCCGGTGAAGCGGTGGTGGGCGCGAAGCAGTCGATGCAGGAGCAGCAGAGGAAGGTGCGCAGCCGAATCGACGAGGTGGCTGGATTCGACCGGGCGGGGCTCGAGGCCGCCTTCGAGGCGGTGCGCAACAGGCGCAAGGTCGCGGCGCGGGCGCGGCTGGTCATCCAGGTCACGATGCTCATCGTCGTCTTCCTCATCTCGCTGCGGCTGGCCTCGAGCGTCCTGCGCTCCATCCACGAGCTGTCGGCGGGCTTCGAGAGGTTCGGTCGGGGCGACTTCAGCCCCATGACCGTGAGACGCGATGACGAGCTGGCGTACGCCGCGCGTGAGGCGAACCGGATGGCGAGGAACCTGGAGGCGCTGACCGAGCAGCAGCGCCGAAGCCAGGAGGAGCTCGCGCGTGCCAACAAGGACCTCGAAGCCTTCAGCTACTCCGTTGCGCACGATCTGCGAGCTCCGCTGCGCTCCATCGATGGCTTCAGCCTCGCGCTCGTGGAGGACTTCGGCGACAAGCTCGAGCCGGAGGCCCGCGGCTACCTCGAGCGCGTGCGGGCCGCCGCGCAGCGAATGGCCCAGCTCATCGACGATCTGCTGCTGCTCTCGCGGATCACCCGCGCCGAGCTGCGCCGCCAGCGCGTCGATCTGGCGGACCTTGCCCGGGCGATCGCGGCCGAGCTTCAGGCGCGCGAGCCCGGGCGGCGGGTGATGTTTCAGGTCGCCCAGGCGCTCGAGGTCGAGGCAGATCCCCAGCTGATGCGTGTCGTCATGGAGAACCTCCTCGGCAACGCGTGGAAGTTCACCTCCAAGAGGGAGCGCGCGACGATCGAGGTGGGGGTGGGAGGGGAGGAGGGCGCCCGGCATTTCTTCGTGCGGGACGACGGGGCCGGCTTCGATATGGCCCACGTCGAGCGTCTCTTCCGCCCCTTCCAGCGACTGCACTCTGCGGCGGAGTACCCCGGCACGGGCATCGGCCTTGCCTCCGTGCAGCGGATCGTCTCGCGTCACGGAGGGCGCATCTGGGCCACCGGCGCGCCGAACGCGGGCGCGACGTTCTCCTTCACCCTGGGCGGGTGACCGCGCCGGCCTGCGGTGACCGGCATGTGCGGAGACCCTCGCGGCACCATCCTTCCTGCCGACGCTCGTGTCATCGAGATCGAGCACCTGAGGCGAGAGGGCCTGCCTGGAGAAGGCAAGGTCTGCCCCCACGGTTGCGTGGGAACCCTGGTCTGGCGACCGTGCGAATTCGCAAATCCCCGACGCCCGGTGAAGGTTCTTGCGTCACCGTGCTCAAAGGGAGAAGAGAGGCGAGAGCCGCTGGACCCGGAGCTGCCGACCGGAGGCGGTGAGGCGGAGATGGTCTCGCGCGACGAGGCCCGGCAGCTCCTTGCGGCGCTGCAGCGCCTCTCCCTGGAGCACCGTGCGGTCCTCTCCCTCTTCGCGCTCGAAGGTGTGCCGCACCGGGAGATCGCTGAGGTGCTCGGCGTGGCGGAGGGCACCATCTGGTCGCGCCTGCACGCCGCCCGGAAGCGCCTGGCCGAGGAGGTGGGGCGCGGCCAGTCCTGACCTTCCGGGCCCGGCGCGACGAGAGGCATTCGGGAGATGGCAGAGGTCTGCCATTCCGGTTCCACGAGGCTCGAGCACTTCTTGTCCGTGATTTCGCGACGGTGAGCTCGCGTATCCAGGCTTCGGTAGTCCCCATTCCTGGAGTGCGTGCCCGTGGCCGGAGGTGCGATACTTCCCTGCTCTCGCCAGGCTGCTCCCGCGGGACGGATCGCCGAGGCTCGCCATGATCGTATCCAGGAAGGGTGCTTCCCAGGTTCGCACGCCAGCCGCGACTCAAGCGCCCTCGCCCTCGGTGTCCACCACGCCGATGGCCACCACAACCTCGACCACCCCGGCGGGCAATCTCGACACCGTCGAGCAGGCTCGCGCCAGCACCTGGCAGAGCTTCAGCGGTAATGGTCCGGCACCCCAAGCCCGGATCCTCGGCTTCTCGTCCCCAATGCAGAACGCTGCCCAGCGGGTGGTCTTTCCCTGGGAGAGGCCGGGCGATCCCATCGGCTTCGAGATGACCGTCGAGGTCCAAGGGGACCCCACGAAGGTGAAAGCCGAGCTGTGGACCAACGCCAACAACAACGACGCTCCTGACAGGTACCGGGCCATTCCCATGTCGGTGGCGCGGGTGGACGGCAGCAAGGTGACCTATCGGGCCGAGGTGCCCATCGAGCACATCGGCAACTACCGCGCGGCGGCGCGCCTCTCGGTGGACGGCGGCGCCACCTACCAGTGGGCGGGCGGCGCCGGCCTAAAGGACATCTCCTTCCGCCCTCGCGCCGAGTCCCACGACCGCCTCGCCATCGAGGAGGTGAACGTCGGCAACGCCAACTTCGACCCCGCCACCGGTCGCCTGGGGACCTTCGCCGACTTGATGGACAGCGGGTCGCCGGAGACGAACGGCAAGCTCACCCTGGAGTGGCTGGCCGCGCAGGGTAGGACCGCCCTCTGGTTGCAGCCGCCGTTCGAGGTCTCGCACGTCGGCGCGAAGCCTTCAGACGACGCGGCGAGCCCCTATGCGGTGAAGGACTTCTTCTCGATTCGCACCGAGTTCTCGCGTGACGCGCAGGGGCTCGTGGGCGAAGCCGCGCAGCAGGCCGCGCTGCAGGAGTTCAAGGCGTTCGTGGACAAGGCCCACTCGTTGGGCCTCCAGGTGATCCTCGACGTGCCCCTCAACCACGTAGGTTGGCAGCACCAGTTCCGGGACCTCTTCGTGCGCACCGACGCCGCGGGCCGGGAGATCCGCGAGGTCCGGCCGAACGACTTCTCCCAGGTGGCAAGCCCCGAGCAGCTGGCGGTCATCGAGCAGCGCCTCGCCGACCCCGGCCTGCCCAAGTACATGGAAGCCATCGCGCCGTGGATGTACGGGTCGGCCTACCGCGATCCGGGCGGTGCCCGGGACTCTACCGAGGTGATCCCCGCTGGCTGGGGCGAATGGACCGACGCCGCCCAGCTCAACCACGGGCGTGAGCGCACCGGCTACTCCGCCTGGGGGGACATGCAGTCCTCGCCAGAGCACGAGCGGGTCCAGGGTTGGCTCA
>JACRCT010000170.1 GCA_016218885.1 Deltaproteobacteria bacterium
CAGCCGCCGGGCTAGATACGCGACGCAGCCTCGCAGGGTGACGAGCTGCCGCTCGTCGGCCTCCGGTACATCGACTCCCAGCTTCTGATGGATGCGCGTCGCGAAGTTGAGGAGGTCCATTGAGTCGAGGTCCACCGTCTCCCGCAGGTCGGCCTGGGGATCGAGGGTGGTCAGGTCCGCCTCGGGCGCGATGCTGCCGAGAATCTTCAACACCTGGGACCGGAGATCCTCTCGGGTCATAGCTCCTCCGGGCGCTGCAGGAGACGCTCGAGCTTCTCCAGGAAGATCCCGCCGCGGTGGCCGTCGCTCGCGCGGTGGTCGGCGGAGAGGCTGGCAGCGATCCGAGGGCGCAGCTCGATCCGTCCGTCCAGGGCCGCCGGTTCCTCGATGACCCTCCCAAAGCCGACGAGCGCGACCTGCGGGGGAAAGATCACGCCCAGGACGCTCTCGGCTCCACGATCGCCCAGGCTAGTCACCGTGAGAGTGCCGTCGGCGAGCTCCGAGCTGCGCAGGTGCCCGGAGCGCGCGCGAGAGACGAGATCGTTGAACTCGCGCATGAGCTGATCGAGGTCCTTGTGATCCACGTCGTGGAGCGCGGGAGCCACCAGCCCGCCCTCCCGCAGCGAGATCGCGCAGCCCACGTGGACCGCCTCGGCGGGGCGGAAGCCGTCGTCCTGCCAGAATCCGTTCAGCTGCGGCACGGCGCGGGCGGCGAGCGCCACCGCCTTCAGCAAGAGAGCCACCGGAAGAATGCGCTCGCCGACGGACCGACTCTGGTTTCGCTCTCGCAGCCACGCCAGGGCCCGGCCCATGTCGACGTGCGACCCCAGGTAGTAGTGCGGGATCTCCCGCTTCGATCGGGCCATCGCTGCCGCAATGGCCCGGCGCATGGCGGCCGTCCGGTCGGCGAAAGGGGCTGAAGCTTGGGCGGGTGCTGGTGCTGGTGCTGTGGTGCGCGCCGAGGCGAAGGCGGTCACGTCTTGGTGGGTGACGGCGCCGCCGGGGCCGGTACCGGGCACCTGAGCGAGATCGACTCCAAGCTCCTTGGCGAGCTTGCGCGCGACTGGAGACGCACGCACCGACACCGGCCGGCCGACCTCCGAGGGCTGAACAGGCGCCTTCGTTGGCGATGGCGCGGGCGTAGGCATGGCTGCTGCCGGCCGCGCTGGAGCGACCGCTGCTCCTTCCGTGGGGGCGCCTCCGATGCCGCGCACGCGCGCGAGCACCGTGCCCACCCCCACCCTCGTCCCGGGAGCGACCAGGACCTCTTCGACGACGCCGCTCTCCCAGATCTCCATGTCGATGGCGCCCTTGTCGGTCTCGACGACGGCGACGATGTCGCCGCGCTTCACCGAGTCGCCGGGCTTCACCTTCCACTCCACCAGGGTGCCCGCCTCCATGTCGGCGCCGAGGGAGGGCATGAGGAAGTCACCCATAGCCGCCCACCACGTTCCGCGCAGCCTGAGCGATGGTCTCGGCTTGCGGCACGGCCGCTTCCTCCAGGTGGTGGGGATAGGGGATGGGGACCTCGGCGCTGCAGACGCGCGCCACCGGCGCCTCCAGGTCGTAGAAGGCCCCCTCCATGATCTGGGTGCAGACCTCGGCGGCCAGGCTGCCCGTGCGCCAGCCCTCGTCCACCACCACCGCGTGGTGCGTCTTGCGCACCGAGGCGAGCACAGCCTCGGTGTCGAGGGGCCGCAGGGTGCGCAGGTCGAGCACCTCGGCGTCGACGCCTTCGCCCGCCAGCTGCTCGGCTGCCTTGAGCGCCTTGCCCAGACAGCCGCCGTAGGCGACAAGCGTGACAGCGAGGCCTTCGCGGCGCACGGCCGCGTGATCGAGGTCCACCGCGCCCGCGTCGGGAGCGAGCTCGCCCTCGACGTTGTAGAGCGCCGCATGCTCGAAGATGAGGACCGGGTCCGGACTCTTCAGGGCAGTGGCGAGCATCCCCCGTGCGTCCTCGAGCGCCGCCGGCGCGACCACCCGGATGCCGGGAACGCTTGCGTACCAGTTCTCGAACGAGTGGGAATGCTGCGCGGCAACCTGCCGGCCCGCGCCGGTCGCCATACGGATGACGAGGGGCACGCCGAGCTGACCGCCCGACATGTGCCGCAGCGTGGCCGCGTTGTTCACGATCTGGTCGAGAGCCAGCAGGCTGAAGTTGACGGTCATGATCTCCACGATGGGCCGCATCCCGCCCATCGCCGCGCCGATGCCCGCGCCGACGAAGGCCACCTCCGAGAGAGGGGTGTCCCGCACGCGCTCCGGGCCGAACTCGTCGAGCAGGCCTCGGCTGACGGCGTAGGTGCCGCCGTAGAGGCCGACGTCCTCGCCCATGAGGAAGACCCGCGGGTCGCGCTGCAGTGCCTCGCGCAGCGCGGAGCGGATGGCTTCACGGTAGGTGGTGCGCGCCATCAGCTCTCCTCCGCGGTGGCGTGGGCCTGCGAGCCCGCCGCGCAAACGAAGCGGGTCAGATCCTCGATAGGCTCCCAGGGCGCCGCATCGGCGAAGGCCACCGCCTGCTCGATCGTCGAGGCGACCTCCGCCTCGAGCTCCGCCATCGCCTTGTCCGAGAGCAAGCCCGCGTAGCGCAGCTTCGCCGGGAAGGTGTCGAGCGGGTCCCGCTTCTTCCAGGACTCGACCTCCGCCTTGGGCCGATAGAGCTCGGGGTCGTAGGCCGAATGGGCGCGGAAGCGATAGGTCTGGTACTCGAGGAACTGCGGTGTCCCCTCGGCGCGAATGCGCTCTGCAGCGCGGCGAGTAGCGTCCTCGACGGCCAGCACCTCCATCCCGTCGACCGACTTTCCTGGCACGTTGTAGCCGCGGGCCTTGAGAGGGAGGTCGAGCTGCGCCTGGTGCCGCTCGATGGCCGTGCCCATCGCGTAGCGGTTGTTCTCGCACGCGAACAGGACGGGCAGCCTCCACAGCGAGGCGAGGTTCATCGACTCGTGGAAGGCGCCCTCCGCCACGGCGCCATCGCCAAAGAAGCAGGCGGTGACCCGGCGTCGATTCTGCAGCTTGTCGGCGAGCGCGAGCCCCACGGCGAGCGGCAGGCCGCCGGCGACGATGGCATTGCCGCCGAAGAAGCGCGTGGTGGCGTCGAAGAGGTGCATCGAGCCGCCCCGCCCGCGGCTGCAGCCGGAGACCCTTCCGAACATCTCGGCCATCACCGCGCTGGCCGAGATGCCGCGCGCCAGCGCGAGCCCGTGGTCGCGGTAGGAGGCGACGATCGCATCCTCGGGGTGGAGCGCCTGCAGGGCGCCGACCGCCACCGCCTCCTGGCCGATGTAGAGGTGCAGGAAGCCGCGGATCTTCCCCGCGCCATAGAGCTCGGCGCACCTCTCCTCGAAGCGGCGGATGAGCAGCATCTGCCCCAAGAGCTTGCGGGCGTGTCCGGCATCGAGCTCTGCGCTCATGGCCCCGCCTACAGCGTCGAGAGGTCGCCTTCCGGAAGGCCGAGCTC
>JACRCT010000171.1 GCA_016218885.1 Deltaproteobacteria bacterium
GGAGTGGAACCGCGCCGCAGAGGTGCTCACCGGGTGCCCACGCAGCGAGGCGCTGGGAAAGCCCTATTGGGACGTGCTGCATGAGCTGGCGCACCCCGACACCCGCTCCGAGGAGCGGCGGGCCTCGTACGAGCGGGCGGTCCGGCTGGCGCTGCAGACCGGGGTCCCCTCTCCGGCGCTCACCGGGTTGCGCCCGGCCCGGTCGGTGCGCGCCGACGGAGTCCCGGTCTTTTTCGAGCAGTACGTCTTCCCCATCAAGACCAGCCGGGGCTTCTGCCTGGGGTTCATCGGCCACGACGTCACCGAGAGGGTGAAGGCGATCGCCGACCGGGCCGAGAGCGAGGCCCGCTCGCGCCTGCTGATCCAGAACCTCAACGACATCGTCACCATCATCGACGCCGAGGGCACCCAGCTCTTCGTCAGCGACCAGGTGGAGCGCATCCTCGGCTATCAGCCGAGCGAGCTGGCGGGGACGAGCGGCTTCCGGCTGATCCACCCGGACGACCTGCCAGGCATGGTCCGCGCCCTCGCCGAGGGGCTCGAGACCCCATGCGCGACCCGGACGGTCGAGTACCGATGCCGGCACAAGGACGGCAGCTGGGTTCCCCTGGAGGCCGTGGGCTCCAACCTCCTCGACAGCCCGGTGCGGGGCATCATGCTCAACATCCGCGACGTCAGCGAGCGCAAGCGCACCGAGCGGACCCTCAAGGAGAGCGAGGAGCGCTATCGCGTCGCCACGGTCGCGACCGGGCAGCTCATCTACGACTACGAGATCGCGAGCGGGCGCATCCAGTGGGCCGGGGCCATCGAGCCCATCACCGGCCATCGTCCCGAGGAGTTCGAGCGGTTCGGGCTCGCCGACTGGACCGAGATGATTCACCCCGACGACCGCGAGCGGACGACCGGCTCGCTGGTGCGCTCGTGCGCCGAGTCCCGGCCATTCCGGGTCGAGTATCGCCTGCGTCGCAAGGACGGCAGCTACACCTTCGTCGAGGACAACGGCGGCTTCCTCTACGACCAAGGCGGAGCGCCCTTCCGGATGCTGGGGGCCATGAAGGACGTCGCCGACCGGCGCCACTCCGAAGCCGAGCGGGCGAAGCTGGAGGGGCAGCTCCAGCAGGCGATGAAGATGGAGGCGGTGGGGCGGCTGGCGGGCGGGGTGGCCCACGACTTCAACAACCTGCTCACCGGCATCACTGGCAACATCGAGCTGGCGCTGATGGAGATGACCCCCGCCGACCCGCTGGCGGAGACCTTGCGGGAGGTCGAGAAGGCGGCCCGCAGCGCCGCCTCCCTCACCCGCCAGCTGCTGGCGTTCTCGCGCAAGCAGCTCATCGAGCCCAAGGTCATCAACATCAACGACCTCATGGGAAACCTTAAGCGGATGCTGGGGCGCATCCTCGGCGAGGACATCGAGCTCTCCGCGGTCCTCGACCCGGAGCTGGGGGCGGTGAAGGTCGACCCCGGGCAGATGGAGCAGATCCTCGTCAACCTGGCGGTGAATGCCCGCGACGCCATGCCCCAGGGTGGCTGCCTGTCGGTCCGGACCTCGGACACGACCCTGGACGAGGAGTGGTGCGCCCATCACCCGAGCACTCGGCCGGGCGACTACGTGAAGCTGGAGGTGAGCGACACCGGCCAGGGCATGACCGACGAGGTGAAGGCGCACCTCTTCGAGCCCTTCTTCACCACCAAGCCCAAGGGACGCGGCACGGGCCTGGGCCTGGCGACGATCTACGGCGCGGTCAAGCAGTCGGGCGGGACGATCGAGGTCTATTCAGAGGTGGGGCGAGGCACGACCTTCAAGATCTACCTGCCCCGGGTCGCGGGAAAGGCCCAGAAGCTCGAGCCCGGCAACCGAGGTGAGGAGCTGCCGCGGGGCAACGAGACCGTCTTGGTGGTCGAGGACGAGGCCTGGGTGCGGGACCTGGCGGCCCGGGCCCTCAAGCGGCTGGGATACCAGGTCCTCCAGGCGGCCAATGGGTCAGAGGCCTTCGTGCTCGCCTCCGGGCATTCGGGCCCCATCCATCTGCTGATGACCGACATCGTGATGCCGGGGATCAACGGGCGGCAGCTGGCCGAGCGCCTCAAGCCGCTGCGGCCCGACATGAACGTCTTGTACTGCTCTGGCTACACGGAAGACGTCATCGTCCATCACGGCGCCGTGGAGGAAGGCCTGCACTTCTTGGCCAAGCCCTACACTCCCCAGTCGCTGGCGCGGAAGGTTCGCGAGGTGCTCGGCTGAGGGCCCGGGCCCCCGCGCTGGCGGGACGGTCGCCCGACGCAGGCTGAACCCGATGGGGTACGCCGGACCGCAGCCGGCGCGGCTACTTGATCAGGGCGAGCGAGCGCAGGTGGTCCAGCAGCAGGGCCTTGTCGACGGGCTTGACGAGATAGGCGTCGCACAGGTTCCGGAAGGCGGTCATGACGTTCGTCTTGTCTCGCAGAGCCGTGGTCATGATGACCTTCACGCTGTTCAGTCCGCGGGCGTCGCCCGCCTCCTCGATCTCGCGGATTCGCCGGAGCGACTCCTGGCCGTCCATGTCCGGCATCATGATGTCGAGGCACACCAGGTCGTATGGGTGTCCGCTGTCCCTCGCGCTCTGGAAGGCCTGGAGGGCCTCCTTGCCGTTCACGGCGACGTGGCATTCGCCATAGGTGCTGAGAATCGTCTGCAGCAGCAGGCGCCCGGTGAAATCGTCCTCGGCGACGAGTGTCTTCATGGCTTCTCCGTTCCTCTCTTCTCTAGGGTCCGGCCTAAGCCCAGCCGGCTTGCACCAGGGTGGTTCTGAGTCGGTCGAACTGCTCCCGGAGACGGGGCATCCGCGACCGGGCCAGCTCGAGATCGGCACTGTGGCTCGCCTCCTCCACCTCCTCGGCGGCTTCGCGCAGGCCTCCGGCGGCGAGCGTGAGCGAGGCGCCCTTGATGGTGTGTGACTTCCTCTGCACCGCGAGCGTGTCGCCGCGCTCGATGAGCTCGCTCAGGTTGATGAGCTGCTGGGGAATGTCCTCGAGGAACCCGGCCACCAGGGTCCGGGCCAGGTTTCGGTCGCCCATCAGCCGCCCCAGAAGTGCGCTCTCGTCGAAGACGGTGTGCTCCTGGGCTGCCTGCGCCGCGTCCGGCGCCGGTCGGGTCCAGCGTGCCAAGGCGCCCGCGAGGGCCTCGCGCTGGATCGGCTTGGGCAAGAACCCCTGCATCCCCGCCTCCTCGCAGCGACGCCGGTTCGCGGGATGAGCGCTCGCGGTGAGCGCGACGATGGGGAAGTCGGGGGAGAGCCCGGGCACTGCGCCCTCGCGGATCCGCCGGGCGGCCTGGAAGCCGTCCAGCTTGGGCATCATGCAGTCCATCAAGACGAGGTGGTAGGAGCCTTGCGCCAGGGCCTGCAGGGCGCTTGTCCCGTCGCCGACCGTGTCGGCATGGTGTCCCAGGCTCTGCAGGAGCGAGCGGATCACGAGCTGGCTGGTCGGGTCGTCCTCGGCCACCAGGACCCGCAAAGGGCGCCTCGGCGGCACCATCGCCTCGATGGCCCTGGCGGGCGCTTCCTGGCGTGGCGTTCGCGTGGCGAGGGCTGCGGTCACCGCCTCGGCCAGCGCCGCGCGCCGGACGGGCTTGGCGACGAGCCCTGCCAGCACCAGGCCCAGCGGCTGGACCGACCCCGGATCCTCGCCGAGCGGAGCGAGGCCCACCATGGGCAGGCAAGCGGCGCTCGCGCTGCGCTGAAGCTCGCAGGCCAGAGCACCGCGAGGGAACAAGTCGACCACGGCCAGGCGGTACGGGTCGTGCGCGCGTCCCGCCGCGGCCAGCATCCGAAGGGCAGTCGGGCCGTCGGCTGCCTCATCGCAGCGGCACCCCCAGGCGCCGAGCAGCGAGAGCAGGACCTGCCGGCTGCGAGCCGAGTCGTCCACCACCAGCGCTCTGCAGCCGGCGAACAGGGGCGCAGGCAGGTTGCGGGGCTCGTCCTGCAGGGCTGCTGGGGGCCGCGTGAGCTGTGCGGTGAACCAGAACGTCGAGCCTCGCCCTTCGCTGCTCTCCACGCAGATCTCTCCGCCCATGCGGGACGCCAGCTCCTTGCAGATCGCCAGCCCCAGCCCGGCGCCGCCGAATCTGCGGGTGGTGGTGCTGTCGGCCTGGACGAACGGCGCGAAGACGGCCCCCAGCCGTGCGGCCGGGATGCCGATTCCGGTGTCGGAGATGGTGAACCGCAGGGTCAGGTCGGGCGCCCCGGGCTCCACGACGACACGCAGGTCCACCTCTCCCGAGTGGGTGAACTTCACGGCGTTGCCCAGGAGGTTGGTGATGATCTGCCGCAGGCGGACCGGGTCTCCCCTGACCGATGTCGGTACTCCTTGCTCCACCAGGCAGGTCAGCTCCAAGCCCTTCTGGTGGGCCCGTGGCGCCAGCATGTCCGCCACCCCCTCGAGCAGCGCGTGGAGGTCGAACTCGACGATCTCGAGCTCCAGCCTCCGAGCTTCGATCTTGGAGAAGTCCAGGAGGTCGTTGACCACGCCGAGGAGGGCCTCGCCGCTGGAGCGAGTGATCTCCACGAAGCGGCGCTGGTCGGGCGTCAGGGTCGTATCGAGCAGGAGCGTCGACATGCCGATCACTCCATTGAGGGGCGTGCGGACCTCATGGCTCATGTTGGCCAAGAACTCGCTCTTGGCGGCATTGGCGCTCTCCGCCGAGAGGGCCATGGCGCGGGCGTGCTCGAGCGCCGCCTGGAGCCGGTGATTGGCCTCCTCGAGCTCGAGGGTGCGCGAGCCTGCCGTGGACTCGGCACGGTCGCGACGGGCGACGACGCCGTTCACGTACAGCGCGAGCAGCGCGGTCAGGAGCAGGCCGGCGGGAAGGACGACCCAGTGGCTGGAAGAGAGGCGCTCGCGCACGAAGGAGGCGCTCGGAACCAGGACGATCCTCCACTGGCGGCCGCCGACGCCGAGCAGCATCTCGAAGCGCTCGCCGTCGAGCACAGGGGAATCAGCGCGATGGTGGTGGAGCAGGCGGCTCGCGGGAGGCACCGCGAGATCCTCGAGCACCACGTCGAGCTCGGCGACCGGGAGGCTGCGCAGGGTCGATTCCACCAGGTCACCCACCCGAATCACGCCGAGGACGAACCCTCGCAGGGCGCGCCGGCGCTCCTCGAGGGTCTGGGCGGGGCCGGTGGAACCGGTGGGTTCGTAGACGGGTGCGAAGAGCAGGACTCCGGCCTGGGACCGGGTCTCCTGGACCAGCCGCAGAGGCTCGGTGATGACGACACGGGCCTCGTCGCGGGCCTTCTCGAGCGCCGCACGTCGGCTCGGCTCCGAGCCGAGATCGAAGCCTGCCGCCGCCTCGTTGCCGCGCAGGGGTTGGACATGGAGCACCGGAAAGTGCTCGTCCCGGTCGGTGGCGGCCGGATGGCGGAGGCCCTCCTCGCCCTGCTCGGTGATGCGCAGGCCCGTGGCGCGCTCCCACTCGGCCCGCTGCACGCCGCGGACGAGAGGGCTCCACTCCATCGCCTGCCACAGGTCAGGCTCCGCAAGGAGCCCGGCGAAGCGCCCGAAGTCCGCTCCGCTGGCGTCGGGCGAGGCGCTCCACACGCGCGCAAGGTCGCCCAGCTCCTTCGAGGCATGAGAGAGGCGGGCAGAGATGGCTTCAACCTGTCCGGCGGCATGCTGCTGGAAGCGGGTGGCCAGCGCCTGGTGCGCTCGCTCCCTCGCGCTCGCGAAGGAGATGAGGGTGATGGCCAGGCCCGTGAACACGATGGCCGCGGCGGGCGCCCAGAGGCGAAGCCGGCGGCTGGCGGGTGCGCCACTGCCCAGGGCGCCCAAGAGGAGCATCGCCGCCAAGAAGAAGAGCACCGTGGTCGACGCGAACGCCTGGAGGCGCTGTCCGCGCACCGCGGCGCGGTACGCAGACGCGTCCAGGCCCACACCCACCAGGGCCAGGACCTCACCGGTGTGCGCGTCGAGCAGGGGATGGTAGGCAGAAACCCATGTCCCCCATCGGTCGGTGTAGGGGCCATCGGTTCCGCTCCGGCGACTCGAGAAGGCCTCGAGGACGCCAGAGCCGGCCTCGGTGTACACCTGCCCCGGAGGGGACTCCTCTTGGCTGCCAGGCAGCTCGGAATCCGCCAGGATCACGGCCTGCCCTGCCTTCATGCGCATCAAGTGCAGGGAATGGATCTTGGGGACCAGGCGTCGCAGCGCCCGCAGCTGCTCCTTCACCCGGCGAAAGGCGGGAGTCCCTGAGTCGGACGCGACGCCCGCCAGCGCTTCGACGTCGGCGCGGACCAGGGCGGCCGAGCTCCGCTGAGCGAACTCCAGGAGGCGAGTGCGCTCGAGCATCTCCTCTCGGCGACCCATCGACTCGGCGGCAGCCCACCCGATCGCTGCGGCGATGGGCAGGGCAAGGGTGATTCCCCAGCGCAGCCGCGCCGCGCTCGTCGACTTCGCATGGGTGCGCCACCATGCCGCCACGATGTGCCAGAGGGTGGCTGTAGCGGCGACGAAGGAGGTCAGCGCGCGCGCCGGCTGGGCGGTGGGCTCCAGCCAGCCTCCCTCTTGCCGTGGGAGGAGCGAGGCAGCCGTCGCCAGATTGAACAGCCCGAGCGCGAGGATGCCCAGCCAGAGAGCCGGCCGGAACCGGCCTCCGGGGGCGTCCACCCGCGACACCGCCCAGGCCGCGCCAAACGCACCAGCCAGCCCCAAGGCGCCGAGCAGTGCTGCCCTCCATCCCGGCACGGGCTCGAAGAGGCAGGCCGCGGTGAGGACGCCGAAGGGCACCAATGCCCAGCGCCCCCCTGGCGTCTTCCCCCCGGTCCTCGCGATGGCGTTGATGCTCACCCCGAGCAGGACGAGAAGGGCCACCGCCAGCGCTGCCGGCCAGAGCCTGCGCAGCGGTCCGGCGGCTACGGCCGCCGAGGCCAGCTCCAGCCACATCGCGACGGCCATCGGGGCGCTGAAGGCCGCCATGATGGCCCAGCCCACTCTCTGCCCCGTGGGAGACTCCAGCGTGAGGCTGACGAAGGACAAGAGGAGCCAGGCGAGCGCGGCGACGAAGAGCAGAAAATCTTGCTGTTGCTCGAGCAGCATCGACCCAATCCCTCGTCCTCTCTGGATGTGGCTCCCCGCTTTGCAGTCTGCGTGCCGCTCGAGCCCTCGCCAGTACGGCGGGGACACGCGCGATGCGCGTCATTTCCCTGGCGGGTCAGGCCTGTCTCTCGGGACGGGGAAGACCCCAGGCGAAGGGGAGCGGGGCGGGGCCTTTGGCTCAGCGGGGCTCAAGAGGCAGTGGCTCTCGCGCTCAGGCGCTCGGCTTGATCGGCAAGGACAGGATGAAGCAGTTGCCGATGGGCCCTTCTTCGACCCAGATGTCTCCGCCGTGCGCAGTGACGGCGAGGCGGCAGAAGGTGAGGCCGAGCCCGTGCCCCGGGCTCTCCATCGCGTCGCTGGTCGCAGCGCGTCCGAACTTGCGGAAGATGAGCTCGCGGTCCTCGGGGTAGATCCGAGGTGCCTCGTCGGTCACCGTCACTCGGACACGCCCTGCCGCGGCGTCGAGGATGGCCTCCAGGCGGATCGGCCGGCCCCTCGGCGAGTAGCACACGGCGTTGATCAGCAGGTTGCCCAGCGTGCGCAGCAGCAGCGAGCGGTCGCCGTCGAAGGTGAGCCCCGCGGGGCTCACGCGGACCTGCAGATCCATCTCCTTGAGGGCCGCGGGGGCCTCGCACTCGTGGGCGCTGGCACGCAGCAGCGCCTCGGCGTCGATGGGCTCGAAGGGCAGCGCCAGCTCGCCCTCCTCGAGCCGGTAGACGTCGAGCATGGTGTTGATCATCTCGAGCATCCGCGCCGCCGCTTGGCGCGCCTCGTCGACCCACACCTGCGCCGGGGGTGTCACCGGCTTGAGAGCGCGCTCGAGGAGCTCGAGGCTCGCGGTCAGTCCGATCAAGGGATTCTTGAGATCATGGACCAGGAACGTCGCCAGCTGGCGCTGGTGCTCGCTGGTCCGTTCGACGCTCTGGTAGCGCCGGGCCATCTCGTCGAACAGGTGCTTGGTCGCGAGCAGGCTCTGGACGCGCAGCCACAGCTCGGCGTGGTGGAACGGCTTGGTCAGGTAGTCGTCGGCGCCCAGCGCCAGGCCTTGCAGGCGGGCGTCGCGCTGGCTGAGTGAGGTCAGCAGCAGAACGGGCACCATCCGCCCGGCCTTCCGCGACTCCTCCTTGACGCGCCGGCACACCTCGAAGCCGTCGCACACCGGCATCATGACGTCGAGGACGAGCAGGTCGGGCACGGCGCTGGCGGCGAGGAAGAGAGCCTCGCCGCCGTCGCTGGCCGCGAGCACCTCGATCCCCTTGGACTCGAGGATCTCGCGGATGAGCCGGGCGCTCACCACGTCGTCTTCCGCGACCAGCACCTTGGGCCGAGGGGCCGCGGCGCAGCGGGCATCCATGAAAGGTGCTCCTAGAAGACTCACCGACGACCGCGCCTTTGCAGGCTGCATGCCGGGGTAGATGCCCACTGGGCGTCAAAGGCTTGGCGGGCGACCGACCTCGGGAAAGGCCGCGACAGACGTGCAGCGCCCGCCGTCGGGTGCTGGTCGTTGCGGCCGGCCGCGCGCCTACGCCTTAGGCTCGGCAAGGCCTTGGCTGACCGGAGTGCGCCGGGGGCCGGTCCCGGACGCGGCCCTGGGCGCCCATAGCCTGGTGCGGCTCGTCTCCAGAGCCTTGGTGTCGAGCCGCCCCTCGCGCTCCGCCTCGAGCAGCGCGTCCATCACCTCGAAGTATTGGTCGGTGTCGTAGGACACCAGCAGCAGATCCGCCCCCGCGTTGAGGGCCGCCACGGCGCCGCGCCGGATGCCGCCGGGGCCGTGGCTCACCGGGGCCATGCAGAGATCATCGGTGATCACCAGCCCGCGGTGGCCCAGCCGGCCGCGCAGCACCTCGTCGATCACGCGGGGGGAGAGCGAGGCGATCTCCTCGCCGTCCACCGCCGGCACCACCACGTGGGCCACCATCACCACGCTCGAGGTCGCGGCGATGGCCTCGCGGAACGGAACCC